>DATHIJ010000525.1:0-5427 GCA_035489975.1 Propionibacteriaceae bacterium
CGGCGAGAGCCTGAAGCCGGCAGCGCAAGAGGCCGCCCAGTCGGTCAAGGCAGCCGCTACAGAAGGCGCTCAGAACGTCAAGCAGGAAGGCGCAGCGGCGGCTGCGGAGGTCAAGGACCAAGCACAGGCCTCTAAAGAGACGGTGCAGCAGCAGAGGAGCTGAGCGCCCGTATAAGCCAGTGGTGGATTCACTTCAGACCTGAGGTGGATCCACCACTGGTTTGGTGGGTACAGCCGCGCGCTCTGGCCTTTGTGCCGCCGCGATCTTCCTGCAGCACAAACCTCCCAAGACCATCGCCCTTTCAAGGAAGGTCGGAAATTGCCGTCCGCGTTCCGTAAGCTTTGGCGCGAATCTGGCCTTCGTTGGGCGATGCGAGGTGATCTCCATGGCTGGCACGGACTACGCGGCTGCGACCGACCATGTGGCCCGTGCCGACCCGCTCCTGCCATCTCGGATCGACCGGGCGGTGATCGCGGTCGTGCGAGTCGGCGTCGGGCTGCTCTGGCTGCATAACGTCGGCTGGAAAACTCCGCCAGATTTTGGTCAAGGTGAGCCTCCGACCGGGCTCTACCAGTCCGCCAGCTACGCCGTCTCCCATGAGGTATTCCACCCGTACGCCGTGCTCATGGATCGGCTGGTACTGCCAGACTTCACATTCTTCGGCTGGATGGTCCTGCTGATTGAAGCGTCCCTGGGGGCGTTCCTGTTGATCGGGCTGGCGACCCGCTTTTGGGCAGTGATTGGGATGGCACAGACGGTCGTGATCATGCTTTCGGTGCTGAATGCGCCGCACGAATGGTTTTGGTCCTATGTCCTCATGCTGCTGGTGCATATGGCGCTGTTCGCCACTTCGGCTGGCCGGTACGCGGGTATGGACGGGGTGTTGCGACCCGACTGGCAGCGCTCGCGCTCCTGGTGGACGCGATCTATGGTGCGGGCGTCATGAATTCGCATGAGAGGTTGGACCGGGCAGCGCTGGTGCTGGGTGCGGTGTCGATCATCAGCACTGCGTTCGCTTTCGTGCAGGGAGACCTCCAGTTCGTTCAGATTCGCGCCGCTGGGCTGGTGGTGGCCTTAGTGCTGGGCCTGCTTGCTGTCGTCGCCGGTCGGTTGGGGGAACGCACCCTGATCCTTGCTGCGGGCGCTGGTTTCCTGCTCGCAGCAGCCGTCCAGCTCGGCATGCTGGCCGGCCGTGGTGCCGGCCTTCTCGGCGGTAACGCATCGACCTTTTCCTTGTGGTTGGGATTGGGTGCCGGGCTCATCGCAATCGGCATGGTGCCCCGACCTGAGACGGCTCACGAAATATCCATAGAAACCGGCTGAACGCCCCACGCGAGTGCTGCGGCGGCGTACCGTCAGGAATCGTCCGCGGCCTAGCGGTTCCCTGCGCAAAGCGGACGTGATTGCTCGTACGACCGCTTGGGTAAGAGTTTCTTGCGGTGGAGGTTGAGTCCCTCCTCCGAAGGAGGTTTTGATGAGTAACGCAGTTAATACTCCCGATGCTGACCGAAACCACAACGTTGATGATGGCCCGGTCACCCGCAGTGACCCTGCTGTAACCGACAACACCGCGACCGTGGATCGGCGCGAAGTGGTGGGCCGTGAGAAGGACGCCTTCGGCGGAATCAAGTTTGGTAGCTGTTTCTTCGGATGGCTCACCGCCTCAGGAACCGCGGTGCTCCTAGTGGGGCTGGTTACCGGTGTCGGCGCAGCGCTCGGGCTGAGCCAGAACGTGGATGTCACCAACCCAACAACCGCGCAGACCCAATCGATAGGGTTCGTAGGCGGCATCATCTTGCTCGCGATCATCTTTGTGGCCTACCTCGCGGGAGGGTACGTTGCGGGTCGGATGGCTCGGTTCAACGGGCTCAAGCAGGGCTTGGGTGTGTGGTTGTGGGCCGTGATCATGGCAATTTTGATTGCTGCTGCCGGTTGGCTGGCCGGCACCCGTTTCGATGTTTTTGCCCAGGTGAATAGCTTCCCGCGTCTGCCACTGAACGAGGGCACTCTCACCACTGCCGGTGTAATTGCAGCAATCGGCGTCGTTGCCGCAAGCCTTGTTGGCGCGCTGCTCGGCGGGTTGGCCGGGATGCGCTACCACCGCCGGGTGGACAGGGCCGGCCTCGGCCGCTGACCAAAGTCCGACTTGTCAGAATCTGAGCACCACATCTGGTGCTGAGATTCTGACAAGTCTCCAACCAAGTGGTCACGAACAACATCAGTCACAGACGATTGGATGTTGTTGGTGGCCACTTTCGTTGAGAGGCTATTTTGCTGCGCTCTTTGGATAGTGTTAGGCGCAGCCGGCCGAGGCTCAGGCCCCCCTAAAGACGGGCCTCGGCCGCCTCCAGCACCTGATCACTTCCGATGGCGAGCATGGCTGGATCACGTCTCGACTACATCCCTCAGCCGAGGGGCACGCTCATCGCGTCGACTGAAGCGCCCAGGGGTCTGACGGTTTGCTCGTAGACGGCTGCTGTGTCGGCAGCGATGCGATCCCAGGAGTAGCAGCTGCGGACCCGATCCAGGCCAGCTCGAGCGAACTCGGCACGACGGCTCGGCGCATCCAGCAGCGAGCCAACCACCTCGGCCAAGGCGACGGGATCGCGTGGCGTCACCAACGTGCCGGTTACGCCGTCCACCACCGTGTCCAACATGCCGCCAACCGCACTGGCCACGACCGGTACGCCGCAAGCCATCGCCTCCAGCGGGACGATGCCGAACGGCTCGTACCACGGCGAGCAGACGACCAGGTCCGCAGACCGCAACAAGGCCGGCATGTCCGCGCGCGCGATATGCCCGACCAGCCGGACCCGATCACCTACTCCGAGCCGCTCGGCGACCGCAACCAGCCGATCACGCTCAGGCTCGGGCGTCACATCGCCACGATCGGCGCCTCCGGCGATCAGCAACTCAGTCTCCGGCAGCCACGTCAGAGCTTCGATGACAGTCTCGTAGCCCTTGCGCGGCGCCAACCGACCAACGCTCAGCAGTCGATAGCGACAACTGCGCGGCGGTGCCGATGGCGAGGCATCCTTCGTCGCTGCCGGAGTGAAGTGCTCAAGATCGACACCACAGGGCACCACCGACACCTTGCTGCTCGGCACGCCGAGTAAGGCCAGTTCCCGCACCTCTTCAGTCGCGGTTGCGACGATGCGGTCAGCCGCTCCAGCAACGGCCACCTCCACTCGGATCCGGTTGAGCGGGCTGGTGTCCGCTGGACCCTGGTAGCGACGCGTGACCGATCCGAGCGCATGGTAGGTCACCACTAGGGGAAGGTTGCGCCACCTGACCGCGCGGGTCGCTGCCCAGGCTGACATCCAGAAGTGTGCATGCACGACGTCCAGCTGCTGAGACTCGAGCATCTCGCTGAGGTGGTCGCCGAACGCGGCCATGTGAGGCCACAGATCGTCTTTGGAGACCGCCGCGGCCGGTCCGGCAGGCACGTGTACGACCTCATAGCCAGCGGATGTGGTCACCCGCTCCGCCAGGTCCTGGTCATCAAGCCTGGTATAGACCGAAACTGAGTGCCCGAGCCGGACTAGCCCGGCCGCGAGCTCCGCGACGTGTACGTTCTGGCCGCCCGCATCAACCCCGCCAATGGCTGCCAACGGGCTCGCGTGTTCAGAAACCAGGGCTATGCGCACTGCAAGTCCCATCCTTCGGTACTGGTGCTCAGCAGGTACCCGGCTCTTCTGCAGCTAAACCCGGGGCCGTGCGGACTCGGCAAGGCGCGATGAAGTCGTGACAACATGTGGCGTTATGCGTGTGCTGTTCTCGACAACAGGCGGGACTGGACACTTCGGCCCACTCATCCCTGTCGCCAAGGCGTGCGCGGCTGCGGGTGGGACCGTTGCAGTCGCCGCGCCGAGCAGCTTCGCGGAATCGGTGACCGGAGCTGGCTTCGAGCACCTGCCGTTCGGGCCGCCGCCCCCGGAACTGATCGGCGAGGTATTCGGGCGGATCGGGAAACTGCCGTTCGAGGAAGCGAATCGTGTCGTTCTGGCCGAGGTCTTCGGTCGCCTCGATGCCCAGGCCGCGCTACCGGCACTAAGCAGGATCATCACGGACTGGCGACCAGATGTGGTCGTCCGTGAGACCTGCGAGTTTGGGTCGCTGGTTGCCGCCGACCGCGCAGGTATCGCGCAGCTGGAGGTTGCTATCGGCATGGGGCGGATCGGTCCTGGACTTGTCGGCGTACTCGAGGAATCGTTGGCCGACCTCAGCATCATGGCTGGCCTTCCGCCGGTACGCGGCGCCGAACTCTTACTTCAGGGCGACAGCTTCACCTCGGTCCCGGCCTCCCTCGATTCCGGCGAGCTCATGTTGGGCAAGCCCCAGCATCAACGACCGGTCGGCGACCGCCGCCGGCTCTGGCGTTTTCGGACGCACACAGCGGTGGGGGAAGTGACTCTGCCCGCTCCCTGGGGAAATCCGAGCGATCCGCTGGTCTACGTCAGCTACGGTTCGGTCACCGCGCGTCAGCCTCAGTTTGCACCCATGTACCAGGCGACCCTGGATGCCTTGGCCGATCTGCCGATTCGGGTCCTGATGACGACTGGACGTGATCTCGATCCGGCCGAGCTCGACCCGATACCGCCCAACAGCCATGTGGAGCAGTGGTGGTCGCAAGAAGTTGTGATGGGCGGGTCGGCCGCTGTCATCGGGCACGGCGGATTCGATACCACAATGGCCGCGCTGGCCGCGGGCGTACCGCAGATCTTCCTGCCACTCTTCTCCTTTGACCAGGCCATCAACGCCGAGCGTGTGGCGGCGGTGAACGCTGGCATCCAGCTGTCCAGTGGCTTGGCGGGAGTCCCCGACCTACCGGCAGCGTTAGGCCGAATGTTGGACCAACCGGCCTTTACCGAAGGAGCCAACGCCGTGGCAGCCGAGATCGCCGGCCTCCCTGCCATCACCGAGTGCCTGCCGATTCTCGAGCAACTCGCCAATGAGCGTTCGGTCAGCCGGTGTTGATCTTCATGGCTCGATTACGTCCTCGTCCAGCGTCAGAGTGACCGGACGTTTGCTCATTCCTTGATCATGCCTGTGCTGGCGCCTCAGACTGCCTCCGGGCCGCCCGGCGGATCACGTAGCGGCGAATCTTCTCGTGCGTGCCGCAGTCGTTCATAGCACACCAGCGACGACTCAGGTTTTTGGATTGATCAAGAAACAGCCACGGACAGCCGGCGCACTTCTTCAGCCGGGCCAGCTGTGGACTGGTGATCAAATCGCCGGCCGCCAAGCCAACCGGCCAAAGCACTGCGTCCAGGCGCGTGGTATCCGTCCAAGTCAGCTGGTACGTCGAGCCGTCCCATGCCAGCTCGGCGTGAGCCATGGCGTCGGTGACAAATGGCCGCAGTTCGCCCCAGCGGGCACTGGGCGAACTGCGGCCATTTGTCACCGACGCCATGGCTCACGCCGAG
>DATHIJ010000526.1:0-3151 GCA_035489975.1 Propionibacteriaceae bacterium
TATGCACTTCCTTCATGGAGTCAGCCCCGACGGAGAAACTCTCGCCTACATCGGCCTCGAGCCCGAGGGTGAGGACTGGTGGGCGCGGGCCAACATCTTTCTGATCCCCACCGCCGGCGGCGCTGACATTCGTCTCACCGACGAGTCGAAGCCGTTCGATGGATGCGAATTCACACCGGACGGCGAGTGGATCTACTGCAACGCGGAGCTGTTCTCAGACATCGCCGGACATGCACAGATCGCGCGTCTCCGCCCCGACGGGACGGATCTGCAGCAGCTGACGTTCGATGAGCACGTGAACTGGTTCCCGCACATCTCCCCGGACGGGCAGCAGATCTTGTTCTTGAGCTTCCCACCCGGCACGACCGGTCATCCTCCGAACCTGCCTATCGAGCTGAAGCTGATACGCAACGGCAACTGGCGCAGTCCGGAGACGCTCATTCAGACGTTTGGCGGCCAAGGGACCTGCAATGTGAACAGCTGGGCACCCGACAGCAGGCGATTCGCCTATGTCTCCTACCCAATAGGCCGCCAAACTTGAGAACTGCCAACTTACGGCGGGATATTCGTCGTCCGTAAGGGAGTAGGGGTGGAGTGATGGCAGCATCCGGGCCGGTCGGTGTCGGCTTCATCGGTACGGGGATGATCAGCGACACATACCTGGAGAACCTGACCAGTTTCCCCGACGTACGCGTCGTGATCTTGGGTGATCTCGACCAGCAGCGCGCGCAGGCTCAGGCCGAGAAGTACGACGTGCCACAGTGGGGCTCCAGCGACGACGTCCTGACACATCCGGACGTCGAGATCGTCGTCAATCTCACCATTCCCGCCGCCCACGCCGAAGTCGCCAGCCGGGCAATCGCGGCAGGCAAGCACGTGTGGTCTGAGAAGCCGATCAGTGTCGACCGCGCGAGTGGACTCGCACTCCTTGAACAAGCCGAATCGGCCGGGCTCCTGGTCGGCGTCGCACCCGACACCGTGCTCGGCCCGGGGGTACAGACCGCGCGCCGCGCGATCGCCAACGGTGACATCGGCGAGCCTTTGTCCGCACAGACCGTCATGCAGTACCCCGGACCAGACATCTTCCACCCCAACCCCGAGTTCCTCTTCGCCAAGGGGGCCGGCCCGCTCTTCGACTTCGGTCCGTACTACATCACGACTCTCGTCCACATCTTCGGACCAGTTGCGACCGTGGCGGCCGTGGGCTCGAGGGGCCGCGCGACCCGTACCGTCCAGGTCGGAGAGCGTCTGGGCACCGAGTTCGCGGTCGAGGTTCCCACCCACGTTTCCTGCATCGCTCAATTCGAGGGTGGAGGGGTGAGCCAGAGTGTGTTCAGCTTCCAGTCCCCGCTGGTAACGATGGGCATGGTCGAGATCACCGGTACGGAGGGAACCCTCATCGTTCCCGATCCGAACGCCTTCACCGGCGAGGTGAAGATCACCCGGGCGGTCGAACTTGCTGCGATCGGCCAAGATCCGAAGTGGGAGATCGTTCCGGTTAGCGGCGTTCTCGCAGGACGGGGCATGGGGGTGCTGGACATGGCGCGATCGATCCGAGTAGACAGGCGGCATCTGGCATCAGGTGAGCTCGGCTACCACGTGCTCGACACCCTTGTCTCCATCGACGAAGCGATCGAATCTCGGAGCACAGTCGACGTAGTCAGCACCGTCGAGGCCGTACCGCTCCTGTCTGAGGAATGGGACCCGTTCGAGGCCACACTCTAGAAACAGATAGCGAGATCGCCGTCGTACGCCTCGACGCGCCGAGGAGGGAAGCACGCGCCGCCCACCTGCATTTGGGTGTGTGTCGTTAGTTCCCAGGGCAACTTTCGCTCAGCTTCGTCGAGAGCGCCCGCGTCGCTGCGGCGACCTGCTTCAGCGCCGCCGCGATGGCGGGCGCCTTCTGTCTGAGATTGTCGGCGGTTAAGCCGCTTGCTGCCGCCTGCAACTCAGCGAATGCCGTCTTCACCTCCTGCACGCTGGGCTGGAGGGCCGGCGAGGCCGAGGCCTCCGCTTTGTCCAGGCTGGTCTTGACGTCGGCGATCGCGGTGGTCAGCGCCGTGAGACCGTCCTCGGCAGGCCTCACCTTTGTCAGGGCCTCGAGCGACGACTTGAGTGCTTCGATGTCCTCACAAGCTGCTGCGGTCGCGTCCGTCGTCGGTGCGGCGGTGGTCGCTGCGGCGGTTGTCGCGGGCGGACTGGGTTGGCTCTCCGAGGAGCTCGTGCCGCAGCTCGTCAGTACGCCGAGCAGGGCAACGGCCGCAACCATGGCGGATGCGGATCGACGGACACGGACTAGGCGCATCTGCGTGTTCTCCTAAGTGGCGGCCGGACCAGCCACGCTACACCCCACCTTGCGGCGTACCGCCGCCTTCCCCTCTAGCAAGAGTGCCGGACTCCCTGCCGCCGGGCAGGGAGTCCGCTGCTGAGCCGTGTCAGAGGGTCACTTGAGCTTGCCAGGTGGGACATGCATGGCAAGCAGCTGACCGCCTTGGACGAGTTCACCGCTGATGGCGTAGTGGGCCTGGACATCGAGCAGGTACCAGCCCTCGCCCAGGAAGCGAGCCGGGATGATCCCGGAGGACTCCTCGTCCTTGGTCAGGAAGCCGGCGCCTCCCGGCGTGAACCGCTTGGGGTTGTGCTGAGCGAGCTCGGTCAGCTCACCGCTGCCGATGTCATACAGCCACACGCCGCCGAGGTAGGCCTGGTTGCCGACGTCCTCCTGCATCAGGACCTCACCGCGGTCATTGACCGTGATGTTGTCGAGCATCTGCGGTCCCGGTGTGGAAGCGCTCTGCGTACCGGTGGCCGACGGGCTGTCGGGGGTGCCGACCGGACCGCTGACCAGCAAGGTGAGCTCGCCGCCCCGGCTCGGGTCGGTGGGATCGGCGAACCGCAGCCGCCACAACCGGGTCTGGCCGGCGCGCAGCTCGGCCGCGAGTGGCCCAAACGACGACGTGGTGACGAAGTAGAAGTCGTTCGGATTGCGCGGATCCCAGGCACCGTCCTCCGGCCGCTGGAACGCGGTCACACCCTGGGCGTGACTATCCTCCTCGAGCGTGTCGACCGTGCCGTTCGCGGTAACGCCGCCCACGCCCGCGTACCGGGACACGTCGGACAGCTCGAAGTCGAAGGTGTCGCCGACCTGCCA
>DATHIJ010000527.1:0-22738 GCA_035489975.1 Propionibacteriaceae bacterium
CCAGAAGATCATCGACGAAGGCTCCCTGATCGAACTCACGCAGGGCGTCGAACGCTGTCTACTGGCCGGCCTGCCGCGGGCGTTGGACGGGCTGCTCGCCACTCTCACCGACAAGGCCGCACTTGATGCGGACGTCGTCCACTTGATGGATGCCCTGCCCGCCCTGGCTCGGGCTCAGCGCTACGGCGATGTCCGGCAAACCGATACGCCGGCGCTGGGCAAAGTGAGCGAGGTGCTGGTGGTCCGGATCTGCGCCGGTCTGCCGAAGGCAGTCGCGAGTTTAGATGCGACGAACGCGGCCACTATGCGGCGCCGCATCGATGATGTGCACGCGGCGATCGGCCTCCTCGCTGAGTCGGCGGGCGACGCCAGTGACATGCGCTCAGGGCGCAGGATTGCGGAGCCCCCGACCCACCCTGACGTACGTTCCCGCTGGCTCGACACCCTGGCAGCGATGATCGACCGGAGCGATGTGCATGGTCTGCTCCTCGGTCGTATCGTGCGACTGCTCTTAGATGCTGACCGGCTCACTGATGTTCCGGTGCGGCTAGCACGTGCTTTATCCGCTGGAGTTCCGGCCGCAGACAAGGCAGCTTGGGTGGACGGCTTCTTCAGCGACGGCGCGCTGCTGCTGATTCACGATGCTGAGTTGCGACGCCTGCTCGACGAATGGGTCAGCCAGCTGGACGAGGCCCAGTTTGTTGACCTGCTTCCGCTGCTGCGGCGCACTTTCGGCACTTTCGCTCCCGCCGAACGTCGGGCCATTGCAGAACGCATTGCGCTCGGTACGAAGAGTGTCGAGCGTCAGCTCTCCGAGGAGGTGGACCTGGAGTTGGCAACTCCGGCCCTGGCAACCGTCGATCTCATTCTGGGTGGACGTCATGACTGAGGCCGGGGAACGCACTGAACTCCAGGCCAGACTGTTGCGCTGGCGCTTGATGCTTGGAGACGCGTCCGCAGACGAGCTGGATATCTCACTCAGCCGGGAGCAGCAGAAGATGGACGGCGCACTCGCCGCGCTGTATGACTCGGCGGAAGAAGAGAGCGCTGAGCCGGCGCGACGCTCCGGTGGTCTCGGTTCATCTGCGCCACGGGTCGCCCGCTGGCTCGGCGACATCCGGACCTACTTCCCAACCAGCGTTGTCCAGGTGATGCAACGAGACGCCATCGAGCGGTTGCAGCTCACCTCAATGTTGCTGGAGCCGGAGCTGCTCGACTCAATCCGGCCCGATGTCCACCTGGTCAGCTCCTTGGTGAGCCTCAGTCACGTGATGCCGGATTCGACCAAGCGCACCGCGCGTGTAGTGGTGGGCCAGGTGGTCGCTGAGATCGAGCGGCGGATTGCCAACAAGACTCGCGCCGCCGTTACGGGAGCCGTCAGCCGAGCCAGCCGGACACGGCGACCACGGCCGCGAGACATCGACTGGAACGCCACCATCCGACGCAACCTGGACCACTACCTGCCGGAGCAACGCACCGTCGTCCCGGAACGGCTGGTGGGCTACGGTCGCGGTGCGAACGCCCTCGTGAAGGAGGTGGTGGTTGCGATCGACCAGTCTGGATCGATGGCGGAGTCGGTTGTCTACGCGGCTGTGTTTGGTGCCACGTTGGCATCTATCCGGTCGGTGAAGACCGCTGTCGTGGCTTTTGACACCGAAATCGCCGACCTGACTGATCGGCTGTCCGATCCCGTCGATGTCCTGTTTGGCTGCCAGCTCGGCGGCGGGACGGACATCAATCGGGCACTGGCGTACTGCCAGCAGCTGATCACCCGGCCAACCGAATCGGTTTTGGTGCTGATCTCCGATCTTTACGAAGGCGGTGTCGCGGAGCAGATGCTGCGCCGTGTCGCCGAGATGCTGCGGGCGGGCGTCACGGTGGTGGCCCTGCTTGCGTTGTCGGATTCGGGAGCACCGGCGTACGACCACGAGCATGCGGCGGCGCTCGCAGCGCTTGGCGTGCCGGCTTTTGCGTGCACCCCCGATCAGTTCCCAGAACTATTGGCCGTCGCCATCAGCAAAGGTGACATTGCTCACTGGGCAGCGACAATCGCCAGCGAAGCCGCAGCTCCCAGCCGAGTTCAGGTGGCGGACCGCGATCATGGCTGAGCCGCTGAAGAACTACTACGGGCCGGATGTGCCCGCACGGATCGCCCGGATGATCAAAGACGTCGACAGCGCCTTCGACGAGGATGCTTTTCTGGCCGACGCGCTCGACGGCTACCAGGCGCTGGAGCTTACGCCGCGTGCTCGGCAGATTGCGCAGGCGCTAGGTCGGCACTTGCCGCAGGACTACGAGCAGGCGATTGAGATCCTGATCGCATCGCTTGGGCCCAAGCTCCAAGTGGCCGAACTCACCGGCATGGACGTGTTCGTCTACCTGCCGCACGTGTTCTTCGTGGCGAAGTTCGGCGTTGATCACTTCGAGGCATCAATGCGCGCGCAATATGAGCTGACACAGCGGTTCAGCGCGGAGTACAGCATTCGCGTCTTCCTCGAGCGTTATCCGCAGCAGACTCTAGGTCGGCTTCGGGAGTGGGCGTTTGATTCGAACGTGCATGTGCGACGGCTGGTCTCCGAGGGGACCAGGCCGCGGCTGCCTTGGGCGCCACGGCTGCCTGCTTTTCAGGACGATCCGCGACCGGTGCTCGAGCTGCTTGACCTCCTAAAGGACGATGCTGAGCTCTACGTTCGCCGGTCGGTCGCCAACAATCTGAACGACATCGGCAAGGACAACCCGACAGCGCTGTTCGAGACGTGCCGGCGCTGGATGAGAGATGCCTCGCCGCAGCGGTCCTGGTTGGTGCGGCACGCGCTTCGCTCAGCGGTAAAGCGCGGAGAGCCAGAGGCGCTCGAAATCCTCGGTTTCCTGCCGGCGACCGGCATCCACGTGCGTGAGGTTCACATTGCGCCGGCCGTGGCCTCGATCGGCGACTCGGTGACCTTCACTCTCGAGCTCAGCAACGACGGCTCCGCAATGCAGCAATTGTTGATCGAACTTCGCGTGCATTTCGTCAAGGCAAACGGTAGGCCGAGCCCGAAGGTCTTCGCGCTCAAGGAGCTCGAACTGCGGCCACATAGGTCTGTGCAGCTCACCAAAACGATCTCTTTGGCCCAGCACACCACGCGCACTCACTATCCGGGGCAGCATCGTGTGGAGGTCCTGGTGAATGGCCGGCCTAGCGCGACCGGTGTCTTCGACATCGTTGCTGAAAGCCGCATTCCTACTTCATGATCATCAAAGCAGCCGCTGCCAGTGCCGCAGGCGCTCCAGTCGAGCTTCGACAGGCGCGGCCAGCCGCGTAAGCCGTGAGAGGATCGGGTCCGTGACAGCCGTTCCTTCCGTCTCGTACTCGATCACCGTGCGGTTGGAGGTTCCGGCAGGAGGGGCCTCGGTGAGCCAGCTCACAACGGCGGTGGAGCAAGCCGGCGGGGCTGTTACCGCTCTAGACGTCACTGCGTCTGGACCAGAGCGGCTGCGGATCGATGTGACCTGTGCGGCCCGCGATAGTGAGCATGCTGAACTGCTCGTGGCGGCCATGCGGGGAGTAGCTGGGGTCGTGATCGGCAAAGTCAGCGATCGCACGTTCTTGATGCACCTTGGCGGCAAGATCGCGATGCACAGCAAGCACCCGATCCGCAACCGTGATGATCTGTCCATGATCTACACCCCGGGTGTGGCGAGGGTATGTTTGGCGATCGCCAAGAACCCCGATGACGCCCGCCGGCTGACGATCAAGCGGAACAGCATCGCGGTAGTCACCGATGGGTCTGCGGTACTCGGGCTCGGCAATCTCGGCGCAGCGGCCGCGCTGCCAGTGATGGAAGGAAAGGCGGCGCTGTTCAAGCGCTTTGGCGACATCGATGCCTG
This sequence comes from Propionibacteriaceae bacterium, assembly GCA_035489975.1. Lineage (GTDB taxonomy): Bacteria > Actinomycetota > Actinomycetes > Propionibacteriales > Propionibacteriaceae > Microlunatus. The sequence goes on from DATHIJ010000527.1 coordinate 3,871, forward strand.
GCCGTTGTGCCTGGATACCCAAGACGTCGATGAGATCATCAAAGTGGTGCATGCCATAGCGCCGGGTTTCGCCGGAATCAATCTGGAGGACATTTCGGCTCCACGCTGCTTCGAGGTCGAGCGTCGGCTGCGTGACCAGCTGAATATCCCGGTCTTTCATGATGACCAGCACGGCACCGCAATCGTGGTGCTGGCTGCGCTCTACAACGCACTGCGGGTTGTGGACAAGCTGATCGCGGACGTACGGATTGTGATGTCAGGCGCAGGTGCCGCAGGGACGGCAATCATCAAGCTGCTGCTGGCCGCTGGCGCACGAAATGTTGTGGTGGCCGACATCGCCGGAGTGGTGCACCGCGGCCGTGGGGACCTGACCGGGGAGCTGGAATGGCTGGCCCAGAACACCAACCAACTGGACTTCAGAGGTTCGCTGAAAGAAGCCGTGGTCGGCGCCGACGTTTTCATTGGGGTCTCCGCACCTGGTGTGCTTTCTGGGTCCGACGTGGCGGTGATGGCGGATCGGTCGATTGTGTTCGCTTTGGCCAATCCGGAGCCGGAGGTGGATCCCGCGGAGGCGACCAGGTATGCGGCGGTGATCGCTACGGGCCGCTCGGATTTCCCGAATCAGATCAACAATGTGTTGGCGTTCCCAGGTGTTTTCCGAGGCCTGCTCGATGCGCACTCCCACGAGATCACCACGAACATGCTGCTGGCCGCTGCCGGCGCACTTGCCGGCGTTGTGAGCGACGAGGAGCTCAACGCCGCGTACATCGTGCCGAGTGTGTTTCATGCTGACGTGCATCACGCCGTCGCGGCGGCGGTACGCCGAGCAGCCGGCGGTCCGACCGAATTGCCGTCCGACACCGAGGTTGCCATTTAGGACCATGTCGCACTCACGATTGTCCGCCCGCCTGCGGGCCTCATCGCTGCGAAGCTGGCACCTCGTCGCAGCAGGGGCCGTCATCGCGGTGCTGCTGCAGCTCTGGGGGCTCTACCGTGTCATCGGCCAGCCTCAGGCGCCGTGGTTTCCCTACCCCGACAAAGTCGCGCACATCATCGGCTTTGCTCTGCCGGTGCTGTTGATCTTGCTGGCGGTTGCGCTGCGCCACTCGGGGGGTGCGCGGTGGCCGCGTTTGAGAATCAGCGCACTCGTCGCTGGCGTGTTTGCGGCGCATGCCGTGGCAAGCGAGCTGATCCAGCATGTGTGGTACCAATATCGGACCGGCGACCCGCTCGATGTCATAGCGGACTGGATCGGTATCGCGGCGGGTGTGGCGCTGGTTCGGCTGATTGTGCTGCGCGGGTCCCACAGCACCTACCGAGGGCTTGCCGCATCATGAGCGAGCAGCCAGCGGGGCGACCCATAACCACACGGGATCCGATTGCTGGAGATCTGTTGGTGGCAAGCATCATGCTCGCCGATGGCGTCTTCAACCAAACCGTGGTGCTGATCTTGGACACCGACGAGGACGGCGCTCTTGGAGTGATCTTGAACGAGATCTCCCAGACGCCGTTGGATGCGGTGCTGCCGGAGTGGGTGAGCACCGTGTCAGAGCCGCGGCTGCTCTTTCACGGCGGGCCGGTGTCACCCAACGGTGCCATCTGCCTGGCGAGCGTAGCCGCTGATGGTGAGGAGCCGCCGGGCTGGCGACCGCTGTTCGAGAGCGTCGGTCTCTTGCACCTGGACACCCCAATTGAGATCGTCTCCGGTGCATATCGCGATCTGCGGATTTTTGCCGGCTATGCCGGCTGGGCTTCCGGCCAGCTGCAGGCAGAGATCGCAGAAGGCATGTGGTACCTGGTTGGCGCGGACTATAGCGATGTCTTTGGTGACCAGCCGTTGGAGCTGTGGCGTGCCGTACTGCGTCGCCAGAAAGGTGAGCTCGCATACTTCTCAACCTGGGTGGAGCACCCGGAGCTCAACTAAGACCAATCTGCTGCGGCTGTGTCGGAGACTGCAGATCATCGGCAATGTTGTGAAGCTTGTTTTCAACGTGCATAGGATTACGTCGCAGGAGTCGCCTAGTGAGAGGGTCATCGCGGGTGTGCTCACCGAGACGTCGGTGTACATGTCGCACTGACGGAAGGGATACGGGTGTCTGAAACAACCAAGAGTGCAGGGCCGCGCAGCCGGGTGCTGGTGGTTGACGACGACGCGGCGCTCGCCGAAATGCTGTCGATCGTGCTTCGGAACGAGGGGTTCGAGCCAATTTGGTGTGCGCATGGGGACAAAGCGTTCTCGGCGTTCAAGGAGGCCAAGCCGGACCTGGTGCTGCTGGACTTGATGCTGCCAGGGCGTGACGGCGTGGACGTCTGTCGCGATATCCGCGCCGAGTCTGGTGTGCCAATTGTGATGCTGACAGCCAAGACCGACACCATCGACGTAGTCGAAGGACTGGAAGCGGGCGCCGACGACTACGTCGCCAAGCCTTTCAAGGCCAAGGAGCTGGTCGCCAGAATCAAAACTCGGCTGCGCCGGATGCCGGCCTCAGAGGAGGTCGACGTTGAGACCTTGCGGATCGGGGATCTCGCGATCAGCGTGGACGGGCATTCGGTGAAGCGGGACGGCGTACAGATCCAGCTCACACCTTTGGAGTTCGATCTCTTGCTGGCCTTGGCTCGACGGCCGTGGCAGGTATTTAGTCGAGAGGTCTTGCTCGAGCAGGTGTGGGGCTACCGCCATGCCGCCGACACGCGGCTGGTCAACGTACACGTGCAGCGCCTGCGTTCAAAAATCGAGAAGGATCCCGAGCACCCTGAGATTGTTGTGACTGTACGAGGGATCGGCTACAAGGCCGGCGAAACCAACTCGGCCCGATAGCTGGTCCCGCTTGAAGCGGTCTGAGGTGAACGTCGGCACATGGTCTCCATCCAGAGGATGCTGAAATCCCGCTGGTGGCGGTTCCCCATCACGTGGTGGTGGCGGTCGTTGCCGCTTCGTGTCGTACTGACCGTCTTTGTTGCATCGGTGCTGGTGCTGGTCCTCGGCGGTTTCCTGCTGATGCAGCAAGCCACGATCGGAGTGATTGACGGCAAGGAGGAGGCCGCCAAGAGCGAAGCCCGACAGGCGGTCAACACTGCACAACAACAGCTCGACGCTGCCGACCTCACTGCTGATGTCAACATCGACAAGTTGCTGCTCGACCTGGCCACTGGATTCGCCAATCGGGCTGGGGAGCGATTCGAGGTGATCATCATCGCGGGCGGCCAGACGATCACCGCTGGGAATGCAGCAGTCAGCAGTATTCCGCCTCAGCTGCGTAGGCAGGTCGAAGTGAGCAACGAATTGCTGATGACCCCAACGCAGATCGACTACCGGGATATGCGACCCTCGGTCGCCGGCCTTGCGGCGGGCACGACTCTGACCCTGCCGCTCACCGGTCGCTACCAGATTTATCTGATGTTTCCGTTGACGCAGGAGGTCGCCACTCTTGTCGTGCTCCGCTACGCGGTCGTGACGACTGGGGCGATCCTGGTGATCTTGCTCACTTTCATCGCAGCGCTGGTGAGCCGTCAGGTCGTTACTCCAGTACGCGCCGCCCGCAGGGCGGCCGAAAGCCTCGCCTCGGGCAACTTGCATGATCGAATGAAGGTGCGCGGGCAAGACGATCTCGCTCGACTGGCCACGTCGATGAACTACATGGCCTCTGAGCTGGAGAAGCAGATCAACACGCTGGAGGAACTGTCGGCGGTTCAGCAGCGTTTCGTCTCCGATGTCTCGCATGAGTTGCGTACGCCGTTGACCACGGTTCGGATGGCGGCCGAAGTGCTGCATGAGGCTCGTGAGGATTTCGACCCCGTTGCCGCACGCTCGGCGGAGCTGCTGCAAAAGGAGCTTGATCGCTTCGAGGCGCTGCTGACTGACCTACTTGAGATCTCGCGCTTCGATGCGGGGGCGGCCTTGCTCAACCTTGACGAAGCAGACCTGCGGGTTCTGGTGCATCGGGTGGTTGAGGCGAACGCACCGCTCGCCGAGACATACCACACCGAGATCACCGTGCACGCGAGGGGAGATGCGAAGGCCGAGGTAGAACCCCGCCGAATTGAACGAATCCTGCGCAATCTCTTGGTCAACGCGATCGAGCACAGCGAGGGTCATCCGATCGACATCTTCATCGAAAGCGATGACGCTGCGGTAGCGGTCGCAGTTCGCGACCACGGTGTCGGGTTTCAAGCCAGTCAGGCCAGGCAGGTCTTCCACCGTTTCTGGCGCGGCGACGCTGCACGGGCACGTGCCGTTGGCGGAACTGGTCTTGGGTTGTCGATAGCCATGGAGGACGCGAATCTCCACGGGGGCTGGCTGACGGCGTGGGGCCGTCCAGCGATGGGGGCCCAGTTCCGGCTCACCCTGCCGCGGCAGGCCGGCGCGATCCTCGAGACGTCACCGCTTCCGCTGGTCCCGCGTGACCTGGTCGGCCCGGGAGGCAGTCGGCTCGACGGCCTCGAGGCGCCAGCACCCCTGGCGCCAAGTTCGCCGGCGACACCAACCGCAGTCCCACGACCATCGACTACGGCGGAGACAACGGTGAGCCCCTCGTGAATCGGGCCCGGCGTCATTGTGCGGTCGTCCTCATCGTCCTCGCCAGCCTGCTGGCTGCGGCCGGTTGTGTGAGCGTCCCGATCTCGGGACCAATCGAGAAGGTGGAGGGACAGCAAGCTGGCTGCCAGAACTGCGTGAACGTTGAAGTCGCACCACCGGCCCCCGGCGATGACCCGCGGCAGATCGTGGAGGGCTACCTCCGAGCGACGGCGCACTACCAGCCGAACTACTCAGTCGCGAAGCAGTTTCTGACTCGAATGGCCGCGGAGAAGTGGAGCGCCGAGGAGGGGGCATCGATCTACCGAGGGTCGCTGCGGGTCACTGGGGATAAGACCGTCAGGCTGGACGGTCGACTCGTAGGCTCGCTGGCGCGGGACCGCACCTACACCGCCGAGGATCAGAAATTGGTCATTGACTTCGGCCTCGTGCAGGAGAACGGGGAATGGCGGATCGATGATCTACCAGCCGGGCTGATGGTGGCGGAGTTTTTGTTCACGTCCTTCTATCAGTCCTACGACCTCTACTTTGTCGGTAACGGCAGTTCGCTGGTTCCCGACCACATCTATCTGCCTGCCCTGAGCAATCCAGCCAATGTCGCCTCGGCACTGATGAAGGCGCTACTCAAGGGCCCGTCAGATTGGCTGAAGCCGGCCGTCGCCAGTGCGATCCCGCCGAACACCAGCCTGAGCGTGGATTCGGTGACGATCACAGACGGCATAGCCGAGGTACCGCTGAGCGACTCGGTGTTACCGCTGCCGGATCCGCAGCGCAGCTTGCTGGCTGCGCAAATCGTCTACACCCTCAGACAGGTCGGCGGGGTCCGAGGTGTCGTCATCAAGGTCAATCAGCAGCCGTACCGGGTGCCCGGAAGCGACCCGACCAGCCTCATGATTTCGGTTGACGCCATTCCGCGCGACATCGACCCCGTTCCGTTCGCCGCCGAGGATCAGCTGTACGCGGTCAGCAACGGCGCGGTCAGCTTGGTAAGGACGACCGCCGAAAAGCCCGCTGTCGAGCCGCTCAAGGGGCCATTGGGCCCGGGCGCGTACCAGGTCGACGCGTTGGCTGTCTCGGCAACCAACACCGATCTTGCCGTCACCACTGATGGTCGGACCACACTGCGCCGTGCACACATACCGGCGGGGGAGCCAAGCACGCCGACAACGTTGCTGAGCGGAGTCACAGATCTGCTCAGACCGCAGTTCACCAGGTATGGCGAGATTTGGGCGATCGGTCGCCAGGGTGGCCGGCAACGGATGTGGATGTCCACCGATGACGAGCCAGTCGAGATCACCACACAGGTGTTGGGGGTCCGAGGACGAGACGTGACTGCTTTCAAGATCTCACCCGATGGCACTCGGATGGCGTTGGTTCGTAGCACGGAAACGGGCTCGGAGCTCGGGCTCGCGCGGATTATCCGTTCCGGCAGAGACCAGATCGTGGTAACCGGCTGGCGGGCCCTAGACACCGCGCAGATAGGAACCATGCCGCTGATCGGGACGATCCGGGATGTGGCATGGCTCGATGCCACTGAGCTGCTCGTGCTCGGGGCCGCACCCGGCGAGAGTGCATTCGCGCCGTACCGAGTGGTCGAGGATGCGTCCCGAATCACTGCGGAAGGCGAGTCCCCGAACTCCGATGCCGTCGAGCTCGCGGTGCTGCCTCGGTCGCAGAGCGCAATCATCGTCAGTGGCAACGGCGACACCTGGAAGGACGACGGCAGCCAGTGGCTGCGCTTCCTCGACGAAAAGATCAAGATCAAAACCATCGCCTACCCGAGCTGATGGCGGCCCACCACGCTGACTGTCCACAGATTGCCCGCGGCCGCCGGTTTTGCAGTTGCGGCGTTGCAGACTCAGCCAGTGGGCTTCGAACATTGGGTTGCGGCGGCAGGTGACCTGCTGCTCGGCGCCAGCTGCCACGGATGCGGCCAGCCTTGGTGGGGTGTCTGTCCACAGTGTCGTCACCAGCTCGCCAGCCGGCGTCCCTTCTTCACCAGGCCGATTCCCTGCCCCGACGGATTTCCGGTGACGGTCACGTCCTCGACCTATGATCCGATCCTGCGCAGGCTGATCAGCGCGCATAAGGAGCGGCAGGCATTGGCACTGACCAGTTTCCTGGCCGACCGGCTGGCACTCAGCATCCACGGGCTGTTGGCCCGCGAGCCGTACACCGTCCATACCGGTCGCGTTGCCTTGGTACCGATCCCCTCAGCTGCGTCAACGGTTCGTCGGAGGGGATTCGATGCCACGGCCGCGATGGCCCGACTTGCGGCGCGACGCCTCCGCGGCCGGTACCCGGTGACGGTTCGATCGGTACTGACGCAGGGACGGCGGGTCGCTGATCAAGCAGGGTTGAGCGCTGTCGCCCGTCGCGACAACCTTTCGGGCGCATTTCGGATGCGCAGGCCGATCTCCACCAGTGCGGCTGTTCTCGTCGATGATTTGGTGACAACCGGCAGCAGCCTCACCGAGGCGGCGCGGGTGCTCCGGAAAGCCGGGATCACCGTGCTGGGTGCAGCGACGGTCGCAGCCACCGTGCGGGTACGGCCCGCGAACTCGCCGAACGTCGGCGCGATGTTCACGGACTGAGAACTCATTGAGGATCAGAAGGAACGTGTAGAAATACCGGATGGTAACGATTAGCGTCTCAGTATGGCGCTTGCGCACCAGGGGGATTTTTGGCTCGTCCGAAACCACGGTGCGTTGAGCGCCTTCGTCATTTCTGGATCGTCTCCGCAGCGCGGCCCAGGGCCGCGACCGAACGCTGGGCGCATGTTCGCCTGACTGTGCCGTTCGAACTACCAGCTCCTCGATGGAGGTAGACATGGATGTTGTCGTCAAGTCCCGACATTGCAATGTGTCGGATCAGTTCCGCTCCTATGTGGATGAGAAGATCACCCGACTTTCCAAACTCAACGACCGGGCTATTCGCGTCGAGGTAGAGGTATCGGCAGAACGGAACAAGCGACAACATGACCAGGCGAGCCGCGTCGAGATCACCCTTCGCACCAAAGGCCCGGTAATACGTGCGGAGGCAGCGGCCGAAGACAAGTCCGCTGCTTTTGATCTGGCATTGGACAAACTGATGGCACAGCTGCGCAAGGCAGCCGACCGGAAGCGAGTCCATCGCGGCCAGCATTCACCGCGCTCGCTGCACGACGCAGCGGCCGAGCTGCCGTTGATCGAGAATGGTGCACCGGATACGAACGGGTCATCGGTGCGCAAGATCGCCGGGATTGAGGTCGAAGGCGACGGGCCCATGGTGGTTCGCGAGAAGTTTCATCCGGCAGTACCGATGAGCTTGGATCAAGCGCTGTTGGAGATGGAGCTCGTCGGCCATGACTTCTATCTCTACATCGACTCCGAATACCGGGCGCCGAGCGTCGTCTATCGCCGCAAGGCCTACGACTATGGCGTGATCCGCCTCGATATGGCCTACGCCATGGTCTCCTGATCTCATCGACAATGCAGGTGCCCTGAGCCTGTCGAAGGGCGCATCGACGCACCAGCAGACTCGGTTCGGGGAGGCGTATGGGCGGGCTAGGCAAACGCGGTCGTTGGCTCTGTAGGCAGGCTCGAGTTCCGCTTGGGTGGGGTTTCAGACATCTTAGGTTTGCTACGCCCGCCCATCCGCCTCCCCGAACCTTCTCGGATTGTCATGGGTAACGGCTAGCGTCTGCCTGGTGCGACGGGAGAGCCTGAGTAAGGCTGAGGCGCGGCGGATCGCGCTGGTTGCGCAGGGCTTTGGGGTGCCGAGGCTCGAGCGGCCGGTCACTATGCGCGATGTGCAGGCGGTGACGAGCCGACTCGCGCAGTTTCAGATCGACTCCATCAATGTGGTCACGCGGGCGCAGTTCATGCCGCTGTTTTCGAGGCTTGGACCGTACGATCCTGCACTCCTGGAGCGGGCCGCGTACCGAGCCCCGCGGCGACTCTTTGAGTACTGGGGCCACGCGGCCAGCCTGATCGATGTCTCCCTTCAGCCACTGCTCCGATTCCGCATGGAACCGGGCTTTCGGGATGTTTGGGCTGGGGTCGAGCGAGTCGCGCGGGAGAACGCCGATTTGATTCCCTTCATCCGAGACGAGGTCGCCGCACGGGGGCCGATCAGCGCCAGGGATCTGGAAGTCGTCGAGGAGCGCGATCGCAGCAACTGGGGTTGGAACTGGTCCCGTGTCAAGACTGTTCTGGAGTGGCTGTTCTATACCGGCGAGGTGACCTCGGCCTACCGCAACTCTCAGTTCGAGAGGGTCTATGACCTGCCTGAGCGCGTGATTCCCCGCTCTGTGCTCGGGATGCCGACGCCCACACCGCAGGAATCAGTCATCGGCCTGGTACGGCGTGCCGCACGAGCCCTCGGGATAGCAAGCGAGTCCTGCTTGCGCGACTACTTCCGGACGCGCGGGGCAATGACGCGCCTCGCGATCACGACATTGGTGGAGAGTGGCGAGCTAAATCCGGTGGTCGTCCAGGGGTCAGCGAGCCGGCCCTGGTACCTGTGGCACGAGGCACGGGTGCCTCGTCGAGTCAACGCCCGCGCCCTGCTGAGTCCCTTCGATTCGATGATCTTCGAGCGCGGGCGGCTGGAGCGCCTGTTCGACTTCGTCTATCGGATTGAGATTTACGTGCCCGAGCCCAAGCGAGTCCACGGTTACTACGTCTACCCGTTCCTGCTGGGCGAACAGTTCGTGGCGCGTGTTGACCTCAAAGCGGACCGCGCGGGCCGCGTGTTGCGGGTCAATGCCGCCTGGATCGAGCCCGGTCAGGACCCGTACGCCGTAGCGACTGAGCTTTCATCAGAGCTCAAGATCATGGCTGAATGGCTCGGACTACAGCGTGTGGAGATCTTGCCGCGCGGGGATCTTGCCCCTGCGCTCGCGGCGCTTTAGGTTTTGAGCCGTTCACGGCAGATCGCGCTGAATGCCACGGTGCTCGGCACGGCTTACCATAGGGGCGCTGCTGCGGCACCCCTACGATGGATGAAGTCTGACGCTGAGCCGAGCGGCGTGAGGGAACATCTCGGCGCCAGAGACCGTGCAGGTAAGTGATGACGACGTAAGGGAGCCAGTTTCCGTGGCTTTGATGGATAGGTTGCTACGCGTAGGCGAGGGCAAACTTCTCAAACAGCTCAGCAATATCGCCAAACAGGTGAATGCGATCGAGGATGACTTCGTCGCGATGAGCGATGAGGAGCTGCGCGGCCAGACCGGTGAGTTCCGGACGCGCTACGAAAATGGGGAGACGCTCGAGTCGCTGCTGCCCGAGGCGTTCGCGACGGTACGTGAGGCCAGCCACCGGGTGCTGGACAAACGGCATTTCGATGTCCAGGTAATGGGCGGCGCCGCATTGCACATGGGCAACATCGCCGAGATGAAGACAGGCGAGGGCAAGACGCTGGTGGCAACCATGCCCTCCTACCTCAACGCACTGACCGGCCGTGGGGTGCACATCGTCACCGTGAACGACTATCTGGCCAAGCGCGACTCAGAGTGGATGGGTCGTATCCACCACTTTCTGGGCGTGGAAGTGGGCGCAATTCTCTCGCAGATGGACTCTGCTGAGCGCCGCAGGGCGTACCAAGCCGACATCACTTATGGCACGAATAACGAGTTCGGCTTCGACTACCTACGGGACAACATGGCGCTGAGTCTCAGCGACTGCGTACAGCGCGGGCACAACTACGCCATCGTTGACGAGGTCGACTCGATCTTGATCGACGAAGCGCGTACCCCGTTGATCATTTCCGGCCCCGCGGAGGACACCGGAAAGTGGTATCCCGAGTTTGCCAAGCTCGTGAACCGCATGCGTCGCGACGAGCATTACGAGGTCGACGAGAAGAAACGGACCGTCGCGATCAATGAGTCCGGGATTGATGCCGTCGAGGATTGGCTCGGCATTCACAATCTGTACGAGTCGGCGAACACGCCGCTGATTTCGTACCTGAACAACGCCATCAAGGCCAGGGAACTCTTCAAGCTGGACCGCGACTACGTGGTCATGGACGGCGAAGTACTGATCGTCGATGAGCACACCGGTCGCACCCTGATCGGCCGTCGTTACAACGAAGGCCTGCACCAAGCCATCGAGGCCAAGGAAGGCGTACAGATCCGCGACGAATACCAGACACTCGCCACGATCAGCCTGCAGAACTATTTCCGGATGTACGACAAGCTCGCCGGAATGACGGGGACGGCACTCACTGAGGCCAGTGAGTTCCAGAAGATCTATGGCCTCGGCGTGGTGCCCATTCCCACCAATATGCCGATGGTTCGCGGCGACCAGCGCGACCTGATCTACCGAACTGAAGAGGCCAAGTTCGAGGCCATCGCTGAGGATGTGGCCGAACGACACGAGAAGGGCCAGCCGGTGCTCATCGGCACCGCATCCGTCGCCAAGTCCGAAATCTTGTCCGGGATGCTGAAGCGTGCCGGAGTGAAACACGAGGTGCTCAACGCCAAGCAGCACGAGCGTGAAGCGGCGATCATCGCCATGGCGGGCGCCAAGGGCGCGGTTACGGTCGCCACCAACATGGCCGGCCGCGGCACTGACATCATCCTGGGCGGAAACGCCGAGTTCCTCGCCGACAAGCATCTGCACGACTCCGGGATCGACGCGCTCGAGAGCTCTGCAGAGTACGAGAAGCTCTATCCCGAACTCTTGAGGGAGCTTGAAGAGGAAACCCAGGTTGGGCACGACGAGGTCGTTGAGCTTGGCGGTCTCTACGTCGTCGGATCCGAACGACACGAGTCACGCCGAATCGACAACCAGCTACGGGGGCGTTCCGGCCGTCAGGGCGATCCCGGAGAGAGCCGGTTCTACCTGTCGCTGGGCGATGACCTGATGCGGCTGTTCAAGTCCGACATCGTGGATTGGGTCCTGCAGGCGCTCAAGATGCCCGACGACGTGCCGATCGAAAACAAGCGCGTGACAGCTTCGATCGCCAGCGCACAGAGCCAGGTTGAAGCCCAGAACTTCGAAATCCGTAAGAACCTTCTCAAATACGACGATGTGATGAACCGGCAACGGCATGCGGTCTACAGCGACCGGCGCAAGGTGCTGGAGGGTGCCGATGTCGAGTCGCGGCTGCGGGCCACCGTCGACACCGTTGTCGAGCAATACGTCATCGGAGCGACCGAAGGATTTGCCGAGGACTGGGACCTGGAACAGCTCTGGAGCAACATGAACACGCTCTATCCGGTGTCCCTGGTGCGCGCCGATTACGAGGAACGGGAGGACCTCGACCGGCAGATGTTGATCGAGGACTTCAAAGCTGATGCTCAAGCCGCGTACGACAGGCGTGAGGAGAGTCTCGGCGAGGAGGTCATGCGGGAGCTGGAACGCCGGGTGCTGCTGACTGTGCTGGACCGTAAGTGGCGCGAGCATCTTTACGAGATGGATTACCTCCGCGAAGGGATTGGCCTCCGGGCCATGGCGCAGCGCGATCCACTGGTGGAATACCAGCGGGAGGGCGGCGACATGTTCAACGTCATGATGGAGGCCTTCATGGAGGAAGTCGTTGGCTACGTGTTCCACCTTGACGTGGAGGTACAGCAGGCGCCTGCAGTCGGCGTCGTGACCGACTCCGAAGGCCAGGCGATTCAGATCGGCGCGGGCCAGATCGGAGCCGCTCGGACCGATGCTGCCAGTCCAAATGGTCACGACCGAGCCGGTCGCCACCTGGTGGAATCGGGGCCAGACCCCGACGGCCCAGGCGTCGCGGTCCATGAAGTCGATGAAGAAGTATCCGAGCCAGACGTAGTGTTCGAGGAGCCAGTTGCTGTGCCGACGGTGAAGGCCAAAGGCCTGGCCGGCCAGAGCGGCACGCGTGCTCCACTCAGCTATTCCGCTCCAGCCGAGGACGGCTCAGTGAGGACAAGCGGCAAGACGGCGAGCAAAGCGGACAACCCGTACGCAAATGTTGGCCGCAATGCGCTATGTCCGTGCGGTTCCGGTAAGAAGTTCAAGATGTGCCACGGCCGGCCGGGCGCCGTCTAGTCGTGTCGCGATAGCGGCTGCACTAACGCTCTCGAGATCGCTGGGTTGCCTGTCATGCCCACTCGTTCATGAGCCGCTCAGGCCTCGCGTTCGCCACGGCCACAGCGGCCGCCGTCGTGGTGGCTGGCGGCATCGGCATCGCCGCCGTCGTCAACGGTCGGGAGTCTGAACCGATCGCGACCAACTCCAGTCCAACCGAGTCTGCTGCGCCTGCGCCGACGCCCGCACGAACCAAGCCAGACGAGCGGCCCACCGACCCACTGACTGGAAGGGAGGTGAGCGAGAACGAGGTGATTGCGGTCAAGGTGGAGAACATCGCAGCAGCCAGACCCCAGGTGGGTCTGAACCAAGCTGACATCACATTTGTCCAAGAGGTCGAGGGCGCCCAGACGCGACTCATCGCGGTCTATCACTCGAGGTTCCCCAAGCGTGTCGGACCTATCCGCAGTGCGCGCAGCACTGACGTACAGCTGCTGCCACTTTTTGGCAAACCTGGGTTGGTCTATTCCGGAGCCAACCCCTCGGTCCAGCGCAAGATCGACAATGCCTCGATCATGCCAATCCAACGCTCCACTCGCGACAGTCGGCGGGTAGCGCCGCACAACGTCTTCGTCGACTTGGACAACATCGCGAAGTCGACGAAGCTGGCCAAGGCAACATCCATAGGCTGGATCTTCAGCGACACAGCACCACGCGCTGCCGCGGCTGGAGCGGCCAGGGTACGCGTGGGACACGACACCTTCGACTTCAGATATGCCTCGGGTCGATACATGGTGCGCTGGAATGGAGCTCGCTACGCCGACGGTGACAGTGGCGCGACCACTGCGGCCGACAACGTCGTGATCATGAAGGTGCGTAACCATCCAGACGGCAATCGTGATGTTCGGGGAGCGCCATCGGTACAGTCCGACACGGTTGGTACCGGTGCTGTGGCGATTTATCGGGACGGGAGGAGGATCGAAGGACGCTGGGAACGGGCCACGGCGGGGGCGCCGCTTCGCCTCAGCGACAAGTCGGGCGATCGGATCGCCCTCAAGCCCGGTCAGACCTGGGTTGCACTCGCCGGGTAGTGCCGACTCCGGCACCAGACTCATGAGCTTATGGCGGCGGCAGCGTGATCCCGAACCCGGCCATTGCCAGACGGAGCAGCACCTGACCGGGTCTGAGCAAGTCGGCGATCTTGGCGGCGGCGAGCAGCTCAAGCTCAGCTAGCCGAGCATCGTAAGCGCCCTCTCCGTCCAGTCGAGCACGCTGCAGCTCGGCAACGTTGAGCCAGACCTTGTGCCGAGCCTCACGGAGGAAGCGCCGAGAACTCAGCCGATTCGCGGGCGTAAGAATGCAATCCAGCAGGCCGCGTGCGCCGCCGATCGCGTGATCCTCAGCCGCCACCCGCCACGCCAGAATCGGATCTATCCGTTCATGATCACGACGCCGCCGGTCGATCAGCACCGGATCCTCGAAGTCATCATCGGTGATCACCGAAAGGGTCGCTGGTGGCAGGTCGTAGTTGATGTGGGCATTCATACCCAAGAGCAGGTGGACGATGGCCGGTAGATTCGGGTCGGCCTGGAACGCCAGCCGCCACGGTCGCGGCACGTAGCGATTCAGCTGATCAGCGTCATGCGCCACGAGGAACAGGTTCGCGAAAGCGACATCCCAACGCACTACCCAGTCAGGGTCTTCGAAGAACGCCGCGTCAATTGCATCACCGACCGCCTGCGTGGTTCGCTGGTAAGTCGTCATGAAGACGCGGCGATGCCCCTGATCAGGCGGCAACGCGTCGATCCGTTGCTGGAGCTCGTCGACGACTTCGCTGATGGTCGATGTTGATTGGCTAGTGGGGCCATCATGCATGGCTGCCAGTCTTCCTTGACGCGATTCGGTGCGGAAAGATCGGACTATGCGACGGCAAGGGCGGCGGTTCGCATTCGATCCTGTCCTTGTTGGTCGCAGTGAGAGTGAGGCCTGGGCTGGGTACTACCGCCGGGACTGGCCGCGAATGCTGGCCGGACTGCACGGCATGGTGCGACACGGCTTTGCGCTGGGGCCACTCGGAAATCTGAAGGCGGCTTGGCACGGCCTACGCGGCAGCCAGGCCTGGGCGCCGTTTCCGGACAACGATCCAGAAGCAGCCCGGCACCACATGGCCCGGTTCTTTCGAATGGTCAACCGGGCCGGCCGGCTCGGCGTCGATCCGCGGCTCGCTGCTGAACTGGAGGTGGCTTGGTGGCAGGCCCACCGAGCGCTGCAGCACGATGCTCGGGTCAGTGAGGATGATCTGCTCGCCGCCATGGTCCGCTTCTATCGCTACCTCTACCGATCGGATCGGGCTGACGTGCGCCGCGCGGCTGCGCTGAGGGTACACGCCATGGCCCTCTCCGACGCCTGGGTCGCCGCGGGATGCCACCTGGATGACCCGACGCTCGCCACGGAGCGGTTGGCGCTCGTAGCCTCTTATGCCGCGCTCCGCGAAGCCGGTGACCGTAATGAGATGAGTTCCTAACTCTTGTCAAGGCTCGTGGAAGCTGGCGCCTTGGAGTTGGTCGGCAAGGATCACATTTACCCGGTACGAGCTGCCGCGGGCGCACCTGCCCCTGACAGGTCGGCCGATTCGTAATCCATGATCAGCGCGCACTAACCGCCGACGCCCAGCGCGAGGAGTGGGCGATTACTGCGCTCTCGGCGGAGTACTCTGATGATCCCTCCCACGTGACATGACGCCGCGAATGAAGCTAATGAGGATGAAAACAATGGCCAGACCGGAGACGCAGACGGACAGGCTGCTGAGGGTGACAAGTCAGCTGGCTATGGAGGGGATGCTGCTGGGTCTGGGGTTGGAGATGGAGCCGCAGAGCCAGCCGTTACCACGGAGGCTGAGGCGTCGAAGCAGGAAGAACCTAAGCCACTGGCGGAGCCCGACCTCAGCGAGTTCTATCTAGACGAGTGGCGAGGACGCCATCGATAAGGGGGACACGCTCGTCGCTCCGCGGCGCCTGTTCGAACCGCCGGTCGTCCTGCCAATGTCTCTCTTGAGCCATCGGCGGACCGTCGGCCGGAGCGGGCGGCCGTAGCCTAGCCTCGTGGCTAAGTACTCTCGGGCGGACGCGGCCAACCGATCCGGGGTCGACCTGGGATACATCGACCATCTGATCGAGCTGGGCGTTCTCTCGCCGGACAGCACCGACCGGCTGACAAAGGGCGACGTGCGCCGCGCCCAAATGGCGCAGACGATGGAGAACGCCGGCATTGCGCTCGAGAGCCTTGCCGCCAGCATCAAGCGCGGCCATGCTGATCTGCGTTTCATGGACGCACCGACCTACGAGCGATTCGCAACGCTCAGCGACGAGACGTTCGACGGGCTGAGCCGACGAACGAGCCTCCCGTTGAACCTGCTGATGCTGATCCGCGAGGCGACCGGAGGAGCCACGCCAGGCCCAAATGATCGCGTACGAGAGGACGAGCTGGCGGTCGTCCCGTACATCGAGATCGGCCTCGCGATGGGTTTTCGGCCCGTTTCGATCGAGCGCAAACTCCGGGTGCTGGCCGACAGTTTGCGCCGCGCCGCAGCAACGGAGTCGGATGCCTGGCGGTCCGACCTGATGGATCCCATGCTCGCCAGGGGCGCTACGGCCATCGAACTCGGTGCGACCGCTTACTCTCGGGAGACGGTGACGCTGGACCAGGCCACAGACGAGGCGGTGCTGGCCATCTGGCACGCGCAGCAGGCGCAGGCGTGGACGGCGAATATCATCGGCGGCTTCGAGAAGGCCCTGACCGATGCCGGATTGTTGAAGACCCTCCACCGACCGCCAGCCATCTGCTTTCTCGACGTCACCGGTTACACCCGCCTCACGTACGAGTGTGGCGACGAGGCCGCGGCCGACCTGGCTGAGCGACTGGGCCGACTTGTCACTCGAAGCACGCTCGAGAGTGGCGGTCGGCCGGTGAAGTGGCTGGGTGACGGCGTGATGGTGTACTTCCGCGACCCGGGATCCGGTGTCGTAGCGGCCCTCGAGTTGGTAGAGGGCGTATTCTCCGCCGGCCTGCCACCCGCTCACGTCGGCCTGCACGCCGGACCGGTCCTCTTCCAGCAGGGCGATTACTACGGACGAACAGTGAACCTCGCCTCGCGGATCGCCGAGTACGCCCGGCCGGGTGAGGTCCTCGTCACACAGGAGGTCGTCGATGCTTCCGCGGGAGTCGACGTGACACCGGTGGAGCTGAAGGGCATCTCAGGTGTACGCCTGCACGCTGCGCATCGCGCGGAAGCGCGTTGATGAGAGTGCTGCGGTGTGCCGGCAGGATGCGAAGGGTGATGATCGGGCGGAGGGTCTCGTCCTGAGCTGTGTCCTGGTGCGCCCTTACGTCGGTTGCCAATGGGTCACGGTGCGCGGCTCAACTGGTGCGCGCGGAGACCGTCGCGCTGAAGGGACCTATGTTGCCCGAGGTATCGACAGCGCGCACGCGGAAGTAGTACCTGGTACGCCGTGACAGGGATCCGACCGTGAAGGTCGTGCCTGTCGGTGTACCCACCTGTGTGAAGCCGGTCGTCGCGCTGCGGCTGCGCCAGACCTGATAGTTGTTGACATCGTCGGTTTCCGCCGGCGCGTTCCAGGTGAGCGTGACCTGGGTGCGGCCTGTAACGGCCGTCAGAGCAGTGGGCTGGGACGGTGGTGTGGTATCTGGTGGGGAGGTGCTGCCCGCGATCAGGGCAGCGACGTCACGTCGGATCGCGGGCAGGGTCGGGTAGAAGGTGTCACCCGGGCAGGCCGTGGCGGCATAGTTGCGGTGGCCCGCGATGTTCGCGCTGGTGATCGTCGCACCGCTGACTGGATTGACGAATGCCTCGGTGGCCTCCGGGTTGATGCCGTTACGGCTCGCTTCCCAGGCCAGCAGCCGGATCAGCGCATCGCGCGCGGCTGGGGTGGCGTCGTGGGTCGTTAGCGTGCCGAGCAGTGCCACGCCAACCGTTCCGGAGTTCCATCCACCCACGTGTGCACCCGTAACCCCTTTACCGGTTGCGTCGTCGCCGGTGGGGTTCGCGCCAGCGTAGTCGCGGGAGTAGCGGCCCTCATAGATTGTCCCGAATTTGTCGATCAGGAAGTTGTAGCCGATGTCACCCCAGTCCTGGGTAACCGAGTGGTAGTAGTAGATCGACCTGATCTGGGCCTCGGCCTCGGCTCGGTTGGCGTAGTTGTCGCTGGTGGCCGTGTGGTGGACGATGAGCTTCTTGGTCGAATGGAACTGCGGCGCCCAGGTCATGTATGCCGGGTCTGCCCCCCAACCTCCGCGAGAGACGATCGATGGCTCGGCCGTGGCAGCGCTTTCTGCGGCCGAAGTGGAGGACGGCGTGGGTTCCTGGGCGGTGGTGGTCACTCCGTCGGAGAGTCCGAGGACCGTCAGTCGCTTCAGCGGTCGGTCGGTACTCACTCGCACCGCAACAGCTCCAGGCGCAGACAACAGAGCGCCGTATGTCGTTCCGTTCTTGCGCTGCTGACCCATCTCGTCGCGCCCCGCGGATTGGGGCGTCCCGAAGTGCACACCATCAGAGGAGAAGGCAAGCGTGACAAGCGCATCTGCGTTGCCCTGCCAGTAGGTCGCGACACTCGTCGCCGGCCGAGTAAGGGCGATGGTGGCGGCGGCAGTGACTGAACGCACCACCCGCTCGGACCGCGTGGCCACGTGGCGGGGGACCGAGGCGTCGGCGGACTGCTCGGCGACGAGGCCGGGGCCGGTGACGCCGACGGCAAAGACGAGGATTAGGAGCAAACGGCGCAGCACGGGATCCTCCCCCGAGGGATCAGGTGGACGAGCCACGTTAGCGTAGATCTCGCTGCGGAGGTGGGATATCCGGCTTGTACCCACGCTGGTCAGTGAGCTAACGGGACCACGCCGGACGTTCAGGCTTGTCGCAGGCCCCTTCTCCGATGAGGTTGGATGCAGGCCGGACCGGGCGCGAGGACCCGGCGTACCCGGCGCCGCCTGCGTGACCGGACCGTCGATAGAGCTGGTCGGACTCAGAGATGCAGGGTGGGCCGGTAGATGAGCTCTTGAATGTGGCCGTCAAGCGTCCGGCTCTCGATCAGCTCCAGGTCGAAGTCGGCCGCACCCTGAAAGATGGGGTCCAGCCCGGTCTGACCGGTGATGACAGGGAAGAACGTCACCTGCACACGGTCGACCAGGCCGGCGCCCATCAGCGACCGGTTCAACGACAGGCTGCCGTGCGAGCGCAACGGCAGCTCGGACTCTTCCTTGAGTCGGGCGACGATGTCGACGGCGTCACCGCGCACGACGGTCGCGTTCGGCCAGTCGAGGGGTCCTTCCAGCGTCGTCG
>DATHIJ010000528.1:0-2086 GCA_035489975.1 Propionibacteriaceae bacterium
CTGCCGACGTCCGGCACGTGGTCAGCTCGCGCCGTAGAGCATCGGCTCTCGGCCATGCCTGCAGCAAGTCCACAACCCGACCTCGTAGCGTCGCCGGTGCGAGGCCGAAAGCGGGCCGGCAACCGACCGGAGTGGTAACGATCCCAACGCAGAACGTCTCGCCTAGGGGCTCGTTGACGATCGGCCTATCGTGCGGGCCTATCAGGAAGCCAGTCTCGGTGACCAGAGCAGTGCCCTCACCGACCGGGGTCTGCCGGATGGCGTCGCCAAGGACGACAGCCGCGACGGTCGACCCGGTGGGAGCAATACGCTCGCGGGCCCCGGTGATACGACCCCGCGCGAACCAGACCAACTCGACGAAGCGACTGATCTCACCACCAACCCGGCGCGGCACGTACTCGAACACGGCACGACCGTACTGTCTTCAGACGTCCGACGCCCGCCACACGGCGCCGGCTCCAATTTGGTCCAGGCCGTACGGGCCACGCTGGGCGAGCCGCTCAGCGCGGTGTGATCTTGAGGTTGGAGAAGAAGGATTCGCTGCCGATGTCGACGAACAGGCCGACAGCGCCGGCGACGGGTGCGGCCTTGGTTTCGTTCAATGTCAGGGTTTCGGTTCCATCGACGGTCGCGGTCAGCCGGGTGTGGTCGATGTCGAGCGTGAGCGTGATCCATTCGTCGGGGCCGATGTCTGCGCCCGCCTCGTAGTCCCCCGGGTACTGCTCGCGCAGCCGGTCGAACTTCCAGTAGGGGTAGGCGAAGTACTGGATGGCGCGCTGGTCACGCGGGCTGGGCGGGTTCGCCTTCCGTCCGTTCAGGGGGCGCAGGTAGACCGCCTCAAAGCGGTCGGCATCGGCGGTGACGCGGTAGGCGACGCCGGCGAAGGCCCGGGCGTCGGCGGGTCCCTTGCCGTTGAGACGGCTCAAAATGTCGACCTCGATAGTGCCGTTGGTGAAGCCGCCGGGAATGATCACGAAGGTAGGCATGTCCACATAGTCGACGCCGGGCTGGCCCTTAAGCGTCACGGCATCGGTCAGCTCGACGCGCAATGCCCGGCGGCCCGCAACCTCGGCCGGGATAGCGGTGACCGACCGCAGTTTGGAACCCTCCGGCAACTCGGTCAGGCCATATGTCGTTCCAGCCGGATCGGGCTGAGCCATGATCATCTCCTCAACTGAAATCTTGCATTGCTGCTCGAGAGCGCACAAATCGCCTACTCCTCTCACATGGCGTAGGCGATTAGTGCGCGCTGATCATGGATTACGAAATCTTGGGTGGTGAGGGTCAGGCGGTCTTGATCGCGGAGACCTCGAACTCCAGGGTGATCTTGTCACTGACCAGGACGCCGCCAGTCTCAAGCGCGGCGTTCCAGGTGATGCCGTAGTCCTTACGGTTGATGACGGTCGAGCCTTCGAACCCAACTCGCAGGTTGCCGTACGGGTCGACTGCCGTGCCCTCGAACTGGAATGGGATCGTGACCGAGTTGGTGACGCCCCTAATAGTTAGGTCGCCGGTGAGCTCCAGGGTCGTCGGGCCGGCCTGGCGTACGTCGGTGGCGACGAAGGTGATCTGCGGGTATTCCTCCATGGCGAGGAAGTCGTTGCTGCGCAGGTGCGCGTCGCGCTGCTCGTTGCGAGTGTCGATGCTGGCCGCCTGGATCGTCAGCTGCCCGGCCGATTTGATGAAGTCGGTGCCGTCGATGACTGCGCTGCCCTCGAACTCGTTGAATGTGCCGCGGACTTTGGTGACCATGGCGTGTCGGGCGACGAACCCGATACGGGTGTGGGCCGGGTCAATGACGTAGGTGCCGGACAGGTCGGACAAGGTGGTGGAAACGGTACTGGTGGTCATGGGTAACTCCTAATCTTTGGTCTACATCTGTCAGTGACGTGTCACCTATATTGCCTGAACTTGGGTGACATGTCAAGTATTCCGGCGTAGTATCGAACGCGTGAACCCTCAGGTCCGCTGGCTAACCGCAGAGCAAGAGCGGCTCTGGCGGCGCTGGCTGACGCTGAACGCACAGCTGTCGGCAACACTGCACAAAGAGCTCCACGACGACGCCGGCCTGTCAATACCGGACTAT
>DATHIJ010000529.1:0-2229 GCA_035489975.1 Propionibacteriaceae bacterium
CCAGGCAGATCTGGTAGAGGCTCATTATGCATGACACATCGGTACCGACCGCAAATTCTTACAGGACCCGGACGACCAGTCCAGGGGGAAGATGAACACCGTGCTGGGCCGCAGCTGCGGTATGATTCGTTTCAATAATTGTCTCTGGCCACTGCTTTGACGTCAGGAAACCCGAGCCAAACCTTCAAGAGGAACAGGAGCTTGAGCAGACGCATGGTGGTTCGTAAGACCACAGTCAGCATGAAAGATGTCGCCGCCCTGGCTGGGGTTTCGCTAGGCACGGTCTCTAATGTTCTGAACTCACCAGATTTAGTTGCCGAGCCCACGCGACGCAAGGTAGAGCTCGCCATCGCAAAGCTGGGCTGGATTCCTAACGAGCCGGCGCGGCAGCTTCGGGCGGGGCGAAGTCGCTCCATTGGCGTGATTGTCATGGATATCGCCAATCCCTTTTTCACCGATCTAGTGATTGGCGCCGAGAACTACGTATATGAACACGGCTACTCCGTCCAAGTCGGAAATAGTGCGCAGGAAGCTGAGCGAGAAAGCGCGCAGTTGCTCGTATTGATGCAACAAAGGGTTCGTGGGGTACTGCTGGCACCTATCTGGGACATTGACGAGCGGGTCCGACAGCTCAAGCTTCGGGGAATCCCTGTAGTGCTTCTGGATCGGGCCGGAAACCAATCGGACTTCTGTTCCGTATCCGTTGATGACGTGGAGGGGGGCCGCCTGGCCGCGCAACACCTGCTCGATCAGGGCCACACGAGAATTGGCGTGATTGGTGGACCGGGAAACCTCCGGCAAGTTGCGGAGAGACGGTTGGGTGCCGAGCTTGCGAGATCACGACACAGCGGCTCAGCGCAGCTCCTGGTCATCTCCACACCACATCTTGACGTCGATGCTGGCATCCGCTCCGCGGAAGAAATTGTCGCGATGCCGGACGCAGAGCGGCCGACCGCGGTATTCGCGACCAATGACCTATTGGCGATCGGCTTGCTGCAGGGGTTTGTCACTGCCGGATTGCGAGTGCCTGACGATATGGCGATTGTCGGCTACGACGACATTGCGTTTGCTGCGGCGGCTGCCGTACCGCTTTCTTCGGTTCGTCAGCCCCGGCTGGCTATTGGTTACCGGGCGGCCGAGCTGCTCTTCGAGGAAATCGAGGCCACCGACAGCGATATTGCGCACGAGCACCAGCAAGTGCGATTCGAACCAGAGCTCGTCGTACGGCGTTCCAGCTATAAGAGCCGCAGTCTCCAGGCATTCGTTGGCACCTGAGGTCCATTGAGGGTCGATTTAGCGCCGATGTCCTAAGTTGTGGTACGCCTCGTTCCAACGAATTTCCTGATCGAAGCGGCGCGGCGTCGTGGCTTCGTCGATGATCAACAATTCAGTACCGACCATCGTCGCGAAATCGGACAGTTCTTCAGTCCCGACAGCAGCTGACAACACGGTGTGGTGCGGGCCACCGGCGGCGAGCCAGCATTCCGCTGAGGTGGCGAGATCCGGGTGCGGCTCCCATACGGCTCGAGCCACCGGCAGTTTGGGCAGCGGCTCGTCCGGCTCTACCACGGTCACCTCGTTGAGCACCAGCCGGAACCGATCACCAAGATCACAGATGCCAACCACTACGGCTGGACCGGGCTCCGCGTCGAAAACCAGCCGTATCGGATCCTCTCGGTCGCCGATGCTCAGCGGATGGATCTCGACGCGTGGTCTGCCGGTGGCGATGCTGGGGCAGACCTCGAGCATGTGGGCGCCCAAAATCTTCGGTGTCCCCGGCCCCCAGTGGTAGGTGTAGTCCTCCATGAACGACGTGCCGCGGGAGTCGTTGCTGCCCATGGCCAGGATGGTGTGCAGCATCACCGAGGTCTTCCAGTCGCCTTCGCCGCCGAAGCCGTAGCCGTCGGCCATCAGCCGCTGCACCGCCAGCCCTGGGAGCTGGCGAAGGCCGCCCAGATCCTGGAAGTTGGTGGTGAACGCTCCAAAACCGCCGGCGGTCAGAAAGGCGCGCAACCCCGCCTCGATCCGCGCCCCATAGCGAAGCGACTCGTGTCGATCTCCACCGACCGCCAGCTCCGGCACGATCTCATAACCGTCGGCATACTCCTCGATCAGCTTGTCAAGCTCTGCGTCGCTGACCTCGTCCACTACAGCGACCAGGTCGTTGACCCCGTACGTGTTCACCGACACCCCGAAGCGCAGTTGCGCCTCCACCTTGTCGCCCTCGGT
>DATHIJ010000530.1:0-2726 GCA_035489975.1 Propionibacteriaceae bacterium
TGCGATGGTCACGAAACGACCTTCGCGTGATCGTCTTGGCGGTGGGAGCCAGTTCGGGCGTGGACTCACGAGCCCACATCACAATCGAATCGAAGGATGAGATGCGTAGGCGAAGGCTTCCTCACCGGACCGGGCCGACACTGCGCTGATGTTGTTCTCGGGACGTTCGCAGGCCACCCTTTTCGACTGGCCAAGTGACGTGCAGCAGATGATCGCGGAGGACGATCTCGTCACGAGCACCTTGTTGCGCCGCGGCACCGACCGCACCTCAGTGATGGGCGATCCGCCCATTGGACGCAACGTGGCTTTCTGCGGGCAAGACCTTCCGCATCGCCGACGGCAAGGTCGTCGAGCGCTGGCGACCCGAACAGTCAGCTAGATCTCGCGCCAGATCGCAGACTTGCGGATCTCGAACTCAGCGGCGCTGATCGCGCCGCTGTCGCGCAGTGCGCGGAGTTCGGCCAATAGCCGGAGCGGGTCTCGCTCTGGCAGAGGTTCGCCGCGGATTATCGCTTGGGCGTCAGCGGCGAGCATCTCCCCCTGCCTGCCGAGGATCTGGTCGACAGTCAGACTGCCGTAGAGCGTGATGATGCGTACCGTACCGGTGCCCCTGCGGGTGTAGGTCTCGATGGCACGGACCTCCTCCAGCGGCACGCTGAAGTTGGGCCCGGTGCGGCGGCGGGAGCGGAAGTGGATGCGTTCGCTGGTCAGCACGAGCAGACCCATCACCCTGGCGTGCCGCCCGTCCATCATCCGCAGCACAGTCTCTGAGTCAGTGAGAGAAGACACCAGCCGGACTATGTAGATATCGGAGCGCTGGTCAGAGGCCATGGCAGCCGCCGCGTCCAGCACATCTGGGCGCAGGTGGTATGAGGCTAGGCGCTCGCGGACGCGCGGTGGTCGCAACCACGGGGGAATCAATGACATCGTGCGCACTCATCGTCGATGATCATCGATGATGGCACTCGAGCTTCTTGACACCAAGTGCGCGGGGTAACCAGTTCAGGTAACCCCTGTAGGAGCTGAAGACGCGACCCCAGACGACATCAGAGAGGGCTTGCAAACACAGCCCGACTAGGCACCACGCCTTAGTCATCGCATCCAGGTCGCCGGCATAACTAGCCCTCAACCGTCGTGAACGCACTTAGCCTGTAGGTCCCACCGCAGTCGCTCTGGCAAGTAGCCAGCATTACCCCTTGCTCCGCCAACCACCGGACGACTTCGCTTCTTCGGTAATGGCTGTCCTTATGCATCTGATAACCCGGAGGACCGGTGCCTTCCTGGTGCCACTTATGGATCGTGTGAAGCGGAACATTAAGCAGCCTCGCAACCTCATCAGTCGTGAAGCGGGCTTCTGCCTCAACACCGGCCTCTTCGCCAGACTCCGGCACGTCTACCGGAACGATTGCGGTGGTTGGGCAATTTGGATCCGGGCACGACCACAACACCGGCATAGGTCGATCGTATGGGTCAGTCGACTGGCGCTCGCCCTTTCCGTCAGCGAAGGCCCTGGATGCCCAGCGGCGTACCTCAGCCACGAAGGATTCAGGTCTATTGACAATCGCCTTAAGCAATTGGCTGGCCATCACGCCCTCCGGATCGGCGGTCTCGGCCAGATCCTCGACAACTTTCTCCAGTGAACTCTTGTCGGCTTCAATCATTGCCCGCTGATCGGTGGCCGTCTTCCCACAAAGCTGCGCCCAGAGCCGGATCGACGCGAGCAACACCGCGCCCTGTACAACGAAGTAGTTGGTGAACTCCCCAGCTGCGGACTCGATGTGCGCTCGGATCTCTTGCTCAGCCTGCTCAAAGAGTTCACCGAAGGTGCTCACGCCTCAGCAGTGTCGCATCGGACTGGTCCAGCTGTCACCAGGCTTTCGTCATCAGATTCCCGGTGATGCCCTCGCCGCCGTGGCTCGCCACATTGATCATCGCAGCATTGGCCGGCGACCCCGCTCTCTCAGCTCGGTTGAAAGCCCTTCTGCGCGACGTCTCAGGCGGTCTGAAGGTCCGTAAGCAATGGCTTCGAGTCGTCTGCTGGCCTCCAATTCATCATCACCACCACCGAACGCCAGCTCATTGGCAATGTTCTTCAGCATTGTTGCGTCCGCGGAATCAACCAGTGCTCGGACGTCGTCATCGGTTCTCTGCTGACTATCCGCCCATAGCCGATGAGCGCCGAGCAAATCTGCTGCCTGCGATACCGCATCGTCAGTGTCTTCCGAAGCTCCTGAGCGGACATGCGCCCTTATATCTTTCTCAGCCTGTGCGGTGAGTTCTCGGAGTGACCACAACTCAGCACTGTGGCAGCGAACTGGTCGAACTGTCAGGCGGTCTACCACTCAGCCGCCGACGCCGGGAACGTCGATGATCGCCTGACCCAGTCCGTTCTTGCCGCCCCGCTTGGCCTTCCCTGAGCGGTCACTATCGAGACAGAGGGTGGCCGAGAACCGAGCGCGCACCCCGGTCAAGCAATGACGACCCGCACTCCTGTCCAAGCGTCTGCTATCCGCGCAGGCTGCCCCATCCGTGCCACCGTTCGACGGCGACCCAGGCGCTGACCCGGGGGCGGTCCCGGGTTGGGTACGCGACACCGCGGTAGTGGCGGGATAATCGGTCGATGTCGCCCAGCCCTTCGTCGTCGCGCCAGCGCACGATTCGGCCCTGCAGGCTCACGTGGGTGTACCAGTCGTCGCTGTCTAGCACGGTCAGGCTGACCCGTGGAT
>DATHIJ010000531.1:0-2501 GCA_035489975.1 Propionibacteriaceae bacterium
GCGCGGCCTTGTCGGTGAGAGTGGCGAGCAGCCCGTCCAGCGCTCGAGGCAGGCCGGCCAGCAGACAGCGTTCGACGGCCTGCGTGAGTTCGGCCAAGGAGCCTTCGTCGATGATCTTCTGGACCCGCGCCGTCGCTGCCGATTCCACGGTAGTTCCCCAGACGGACGCCTCGACGATGGCCACCGAATACTCAGGCTCCCATCTCGACTCCCAAGTCTCCCGGAAAGTGCCCTGACTCTGCACGCCGCTCTCTGCCGGCACGATCCATCCGAGCCCAAGCAAGCGCAGTCGATGGAACAGCTGGGAGCGGGCTTGATCGATCGGCCTTCGCAGGTCCAGATCATGAAACCGGACTTGTGCCTCACGCCTGACTCGGAGGGTGCGGCAGGTACGAACCAGGTCGGCCTCCAGCGGGACCGTGGGTACTCCCTCGTTGACCGAGCCGAGTGCCTGCCCAACCACGAGATGGTCGGTGATGTAGCGGAGCGCCAGTTCGTCACCATCACACAGCACTGCTCGCGTCGCCTCGGTCACCTCTGTCAGTCCGGCCAGCGGCCGGCCGCGCAGGCCGGCCAACGTCTCCGCGAGCCGGACGGCCTCGATGACGTGCGCGCTAGAGACCGGAAGGTCGCGGGTCCGGAGGGCTTGGGCGACCTTGGTCAACCAACGCACGATCGGCCGGTCCGGGGCGATCCAGAGATGGTGATACCAGCCGGGCGAGGCGACGCCGGCCCCGTAGCCGGCGGCGGAGGCAAGCCGCTGATGGGTCCAGGGCACCCAAGTCAAGATGATCTTGCGCCGCGGCATGCCGCGTAGCGTCCGCACGTCGCCGGACGCCGGCGGCAATGGCCAGCGCAGCAGGGGCGCGTGCCAGGCGCCGCAGACTACCGCGACGCGTTCCCGACCGCGCTTCAGTGCCGCCCGGATCTGCTGACGCATGTACGCCTCACGCCTGGCCTCCCGCGCCGCGTAACGGCCGTCTTGACCCATGATCATCCGGAGCTCCGCCATGGCGTCGGTGATCAAGGGGAAGGGTGAGGACGAATCCAGCCGCGACTCGACAAGATCGTCCCACCATCGCTCCGGATCGTCATAGCCCGCGGCACGGGCCAGCACAGCCAGGGGATCATGCTGCTGGAGCGAGATTGGCCGAAGTCCCTCGGCTGGCTCTTCCTCCGTCAATTCAAGATCATCATCGGCTTCGTCGTGCGTCACCTGATGCGGCCACCGGGAGAGCATTGCAGCTGCCGGAAGATCGCAGAAGGCCACCTCGACACCACGCTGAAGCGCGTACCGCATGGCTTGCCACTCAGGAGAGAAGACTGCGTACGGCCAGAACGCGGCTGTCTGCGGGCGGTCTGCGGCGTAGCCGAGCAGAGCGAGCGGCGGCGTCATTCCATCGGCCAACACCCAGCCGAGCAAGGGATCAGCGTCAGCAGGGCCTTCGATGAGCACGGCATCCGGCTGATAGTCAACCAGCGCCGCAACAAGCGAGCGGGCCGAACCTGGCCCATGGTGGCGGATACCGAACACTTCGACTGGTGGCCGCTCCCCCACGCGGTCATGGTCGACGACATGATCGTCAACCGTGACTGCCGAGAGAGTGGGAGTCACGAGACGTCACGGCAGGCGGTGTAGAACTCAGACCAGCCCTCCCGTTCCCGAGCCACCACCTCGAGGTACTCACTCCAGGCCACTTGATCAGCTATTGGGTCCTTGACCACTGCCCCCACGATGCCGGCAGCAACGTCAGCCGGCCGAAGCTGGCCATCACCGAAATGTGCTGAAAGGGCGATCCCACTGGTGATCACGGAGATCGCCTCTGCGGTCGAGAGCGAACCCGATGGCGACTTGATCTTGGTGCGGCCGTCGGTTGTGACACCCGAACGCAATTCTCGGAAGACTGTCACCACTCGGCGGATCTCGTCGACCGCAGCAGGAACCTCGGGCAGCTCGAGCGAAGACGAGAGGTCTGCTACCCGAGTCGTGACGATATTCACCTCGTCGTCCTCATTGTCAGGCAGCGGCATGATGACGGTGTTGAAACGTCGCCGCAGCGCCGAAGACAGCTCGTTAATGCCCTTGTCGCGGTCATTGGCGGTCGCTATCACATTGAATCCCCGCAGGGCCTGGGCTTCTTGGCCCAGCTCGGGGATCGGCAGAGTCTTCTCAGACAGAATCGTGATCAGCGCATCTTGCACATCGGCAGGGATTCGTGTCAGCTCCTCAATCCTCGCAATCGAGCCGCGTTCCATCGCCACCATCACCGGCGAGGGAACCAATGCCTGTGGGCTCGGCCCCTCGGCAAGCAGCCGGGCGTAGTTCCAGCCATACCTGATGGCCTCTTCTGCTGTGCCCGAGGTGCCCTGGACCAGCAACGTCGAGTTGTTCGAGATGGCGGCGGCCAGGTGTTCGGACACCCAGGACTTTGCGGTACCCGGCACCCCGAGGAGGAGCAACGCTCGGTCGGTCGCCAAAGTCGCCACCGCTATTTCGATCA
>DATHIJ010000532.1:0-6332 GCA_035489975.1 Propionibacteriaceae bacterium
CCCCCGGTTTGATCATTTCAGCGGTGAGGAGTCCTGGTCGTCCCGCTGCTGCAATGACGATGTCAGCCTGTCGAGTGTGCCGGGAGAGGTCGATGGTCCCGGTGTGGCACAGCGTGACGGTCGCGTTTTC
Source organism: Propionibacteriaceae bacterium (assembly GCA_035489975.1). Classification (GTDB taxonomy): domain Bacteria; phylum Actinomycetota; class Actinomycetes; order Propionibacteriales; family Propionibacteriaceae; genus Microlunatus. The sequence goes on from DATHIJ010000532.1 coordinate 131, forward strand.
GCTCTTCCGCGACAGCAGCAGCCCCAGCGGCCGGCCGACGGTGATGCCTCGGCCGATGATGCAGACCTCCGCACCGTTGAGCCCAATGCCATTGCGGCGGAGCAGTTCGACGATGCCACGCGGCGTGCACGGCAAAGGGCCAGGCACTCCCAGCACCAGCCTGCCGAGGTTGATTGGATGCAGGCCGTCGGCATCCTTTTCGGGATCGACCAGCGCGAGCGCCGTGTTGCCATCCAGGCGGCCCGGCAATGGCAGTTGGACGATATAGCCGGTGCAGGCAGGGTCGGCGTTCAGCTCTGCGATTACCGATGCAAGCTGATCTTGTGAGGTCGTGTCTGGCAGTTCGACTTGGATCGAGGCGATGCCGACCTGGGCACAATCTCGGTGCTTACCCGCGACATAGGAGCGGCTGCTGGGATCGTCACCAACGAGCACTGTACCGAGACCCGGAATGATGCCACGCGCGGCGAGCGCGGACACCCGATCTTTCAGCTCAGCCTTGATGGTCTCGGCCAAGGCTTTGCCGTCAAGAATCCGCGCTGTCATGTACATACCTCAGTTGCTCGGAGTCAGTGGAAGAAGTGTCGTGCACCGGTGAAATACATGGTCGCCCCCGCAGCCTGAACCGCTGCGATCACGTCCCCGTCGCGCACCGAGCCGCCCGGCTGCACAATGGCCGACACCCCGGCGGCCAGCAGGATCTCCGGCCCGTCGGCGAAGGGGAAGAAGGCGTCGGAGGCAGCGACAGAACCCGCCGCACGCTCCCCCGCCCTTTGCACGGCCAGCCGGCACGAGTCGACGCGATTCACCTGCCCCATGCCAACTCCGACGGAGGCCCGGTCCTGGGCAAGCAGGATGGCGTTCGACTTCACCGACCGTGCCGCTTTCCAGGCGAACTCCAGATCCGCCAGCGCCTCAGCTGAGGCCGGCGGACCGGCAGTCAGCTGCCAGTTGACGGCCCGATCATGATCAGAACCCACGACGTCCGCCTGCTGGACCAGCAGCCCACCGTCGATGCGCCTGCTCTCAATCCCACCGCGCGCGGGCGGCTCGACCACAAGAATCCGGAGATTCTTCTTGGCAGCGAGCAGATCGACCGCCCCGACGGCGTACCCGGGGGCGATGATCACTTCGGTGAAGATCTCCGCAACCTGTCGAGCCATGTCCAGACTGACCGGCCGATTGGCAGCGATCACACCTCCATACGCCGAGATCGGATCGCACGCGTGGGCCTTTCGATGTGCCTCGGCTATGTCTAGCCCGACTGCGACGCCACATGGGTTCGCATGCTTGATGATCGCGACGGCGGGCTCGTCGAAATCGCCGGCGCATCGACGGGCGGCGTCAGCATCGACGTAGTTGTTGTACGACATCTCCTTGCCGTGCAGCTGATGCGCACTCGCCAGGCCGTTGGTGGTTCCGCTTGTCCGATAAAGGGCCGCGGGCTGATGTGGGTTTTCCCCATATCGAAGTCCGGTGACCTTCTCCCAGGTGCCCCCCATCCACCGCGGGAAGCCGGTGCCGTCACTGAGATCAGTCACCACGCTGCCCATCCAGCTCGCCACCGCCACGTCGTAGGTCGCCGTGTGCACGAAAGCAGCCGCCGCCAGGGCTTGCCGCTCCGACAAGGTGAAACCGCCCGCAGCCAGCGCCGTCAGGAGCTGCGGATATTGCTCTGGCGAGGTGATGACGGCCACCGAGGCATGGTTTTTTGCCGAACTGCGGACCATCGCCGGGCCACCGATGTCGATCTGGGAAATGCAGGCCTCAGGCGGCGCGCCGGAAGCCGCCGTCGCGGTAAACGGATACAGGTTGCTGATCAACAGATCGAACGGTTCGACACCAAGCTCGGCAATCTGATCGCGATGCGACGCCAGCCGCAAATCGGCGAGCAAACCGGCATGGACCATCGGGTGCAAGGTCTTGACGCGCCCATCCAGGCGCTCCGGAAATCCGGTGACCTTCTCGATCGCAGTAACCGGCAGGCCTCCCTCGGCAATCGTCTCGGCCGTTGAGCCTGTGGAAACGATTTCCGCCCCCGCCTGAACCAACGCACCTGCCACCAGGAGTAGGTCGGTCTTGTCATAAACCGAGACCAAGGCGCGTCTGATCGGACGCCGGCCTACGTCATCTCCATTGACTAAATCGGTCATGTCCAGAGCACCTTCCTGTCAGCGACTCGCCAGCTCCGCGTGACGAGTTGGTGGGTGATCGTGACGAGCAGCTCGCGTTCGGCGACCTTGATCCTTTCGTGCAAAGACTCCACTGTGTCATCATCAGCGACCGGCACCGCCCGCTGATCAAGGACCACGCCGCTATCGATCCCCGCGTCTACCAGAAACACGGTGGCGCCAGTGATCTTGACCCCGTACGCCAGCGCGTCGCGAGGACCATGTGTTCCTGGAAACGACGGCAACAATGTTGGATGCGTGTTGATCATTCGGCCTTCAAAGCGAGCGAGGAACTCCGGTCCCACAAGCTTCATGAAGCCGGCACTGATCACCAGATCCGGGCCGTACGCTGCGACGTCCTCGGTCAGCGCTCGGTCCCAGTCCGCTCGACTGGCGTGATCTTGCACCGACTCAACGAACGTTGGAATGTTGGCACGCATCGCCCGCTGCAATCCTTCGATGCCGGGACGATCCGAGCCAACCGCCACGATCTCCGCGCCGTACGCCGGGTCGGCGCACGCATCGATCAATGCCTGCAGCAGCGTGCCGCTCCCTGAGACCAGCACCACGAGCCGTGCTGCCCGGCCCAGTGTCGTGTCTTCTAAGTTCCTTTGCGGTTGCCGTCGTTCAGGTGCGTGCATCGCAAGGCCGACGAGGGAGGGATACCGGGTCGTACGTCGACCGAGGAGAACGCCGCGAGGTGCGTGCCTGGACGGCGCCAACCGTAAAGAGACTTAGGAGACACGACACTATGGCGGCGAGGGGCTCGGGCACGACGCACAGCTTAGCCACGGGCCCAGCCTGCGAGGTCCCGCTGCGCCGACTCCGCCAGCTCGCAGACTTCTGCGCCTCCCGTCGGAAAACTGGGTTAACCCACTTTCCGGTCGCTTCACACACGTTGCACCTTGTGTAAGGTGCCCGGAAACTGGGTTAACCCAGTTTTCCGACGGACGTCTGCAGTCAGTTTCGGCGACGGCTGGCCAATCCCAAGGCAAGGCCGGTGATCAGGCCAGACAGACCCATCGTGGTGCCCGCCATGACCAGCAGCGGGAACAACCGCGGCCCCAGATCAGCGAGCCGAAGGGTGCCCAGGTCACCACTGGCCGCCCAGGCCAACCCTGCGAACACAGCGGCGGCAAGCAAGCCGCAGACTCCGCCTGCCAGGCTGGCTAGGTCGAATCGGGGCACGGGCCCGGAGCCGAGCACGACCGAGCACGCGATTGCTCCAGCGACAGCGCCAGCAGCAAGCCACCAGAGTTGCGTGAGATCGCCAGGGCCAGGGGATGGCAGCGCGCCGAGCAGCGGGATGCCGGGGACTATTCCCAGTTGGGTGGCGGCAGGCGCGATGACCGAGCCGGTACCAAATGAGAATCCCGAGCCGAGCGCGTAGGCCGCGGACCAAATCAGGGCGTTCGGCACGAATGCCAGCTGGAGGAGCAACAGCGCAATTCCCCCGGCGACGCCTGGTTGCAGAGCTTGGTGCAACGTCTCCACCTGCCCCAGATGCGTCCAGAGTGCGGTGACCAGCACCGCCGCGCCCGCGACCAGCATGGCCAGCTGGGCTGCCAACACGGCACGTATGATCGCCGGTGCCCGCCAGAGGGCCCGGCCGGGCATCTCGACTGACCTGATACCCAGACTGCGGCTGCTGCCGCACCACGCCGCGACGAGAAGCACCGCGATGACCACGGCCCAGCGTGCTGGGGCCTGCCACGGTTCACCCCACCGCATGGCTCCCACAAGGACGCACGTCAGGTACGCAGCAACCGTGACGACGCCGATCAGCCCTGGGCCACTCCTCTGATGGGCACGAACATTTCGAGCGCTCAGTGCAGCGAACCGCGAGATCATGAAAGCGATCACCGCAGTCGCGCCCCAGGGGACCAGCGTGACCGGGATATCACCAAGACGCACCCCCACGCCATTGCTCAGCAACCAGAGCAGAGTGCCAACTCGCAGCGCATCACCAAGACTCCCCGGCTCGGCCGCAAGCCAGCCGAGGACCGTCACACCAGCACAGAGAATCCAGCTCGCGAGAGCCGTCACCACACCGCCCACGACGGCCAGAAGTGGCCAGCTGATCGGCGGTGATGCCGACTGCGTCCGAGTTGCCTGAAGACTTCTTTTCCCAGCCGCAGTGGCCCGCAGTGAAACCCCTGCGGCCGCTCGTCGGGCCGAAAGCAATGAAGGCATGGTGCCTCCATGCTGGCCCAGCCCGCGGCCACGGGGTGGGCGAGACACGCCAGCCCGGGTAAAGTCTCCGATGGCCGTTCGATCGATCCGAGCGGCCAACCCAGGAAAGCCTGCGATGGCACTGGCGAACTCGGGGGGAGCAATTCAGCATGGTCGACCACAAGGCCACGACCTATCGGCCCCGGCGGGCCTTCATCGAACCAGAAATCGAGCCTGCCGAGCCGAAGTACCCGGCACGGCCAGATCGCGACAGCGGCATGCCGATCGCGCCTCCTGTGGTCGATGGGGAGCCGCCAAAGCCGCTCTATAGAGACGAGCCGCGAACCAACGGCTGGTCCTCGCGCGCCTCGCGGGCGGCACCACCGCCTCAGGCAGACCCAGACACTGATCCCTCGCTGCCCGTCACCCCCCGCCCGCAGCGTCCGCGCCGAGTCGACGAGGAAGCTACTGCGATCCTCCCCCGCAGTCGGCCGGACGAGCATCGCGGCGCTCCCCTCGACGCGATCGACGATTACGACGACGAGCGAAAGCCGCTGAGCCGACGCACCAAATTGGCTTTGCTTATCGGCACAGTCTCGGTGGTGGTCGTTATAGGCCTGCTTGTTGGGTACGCGGTCGTCACCGCTGCGAGCCAGTCTCAGCGCCAGCCGAGCGGCGGCGGCACTTCCAGCAACGCCAGCCAACCGCCGGCCCAGACGGAGACGGCGGTGTTGACCGACGCCTCCATGCTCAACCCAACTCAGGCCGACATCCTCGACCGAGATCGCACCTGGAAAGTTGAATCAACCCAGCCCAACCCACCGGAAGATGCACAGACAGCCGCCTGCTTCGGGGGGGCTCCGGCGGAGGGTCAGCCAACGCCGCAACAAAAGATCGTGCGCGTGCTCAACGGCGGCGGCAAGAATGCCCCCAAAGCACTGCATGAGGCCACGACATACCTCAACGTCGGTGACGCCAATCAGGCGTACGTGGTCGCCGCCAAGACACTGGGCGGCTGTGCGGTCACCGGCTCTTACATCCAGTCAGGCCACGCAGTCAGCGGGGTCGGCGACCAGGCCATTGGCGTGGTGGTCATGGACGGCAACAAGGGCCGGGCGGCCCACAGCGTGGTCCTCAACCGGGTCGGCCGCCTCATGAACGTGGTCGACGTCACCCAGCCGTCGCAGGCGCTGGCGATAAGCGCCGTGGCCAAGGCACTAGCGGAGGTCAACAAGGTTCAATGCGGCCCGGCCGGGGGAGAGTGCGGAGGTACCCCCTCCGTCAAGGACGGGCCGCCACCGCTCGGCGGGGATCAGCCAGGGTTCCTGGCAACCGGGGACCTTCCTCCTGCCGGTGCCAAGCCTGCCCCATGGACTGCGACAGAAATCGAGCTGCCGAAAGGGGAGTTCAAAGGATCCCAGTGCGAGAAAAGCGTCAACTGGGCAACCGTCTCGGCAAAATCGAAGAGCTCGAGGGTCTACCTGATCCCGGACAGTGGGACAAAGTTCTTCGGCCTGAACGAGATCGTGCTGACGACCAAGGACGCGAAGGCAGCCGGACGGATCGTCGACAAGCTCAGATCCGACCTGACGAAATGCGAAAAGACTGTGCTCACCGCAACTGTCTCCAAGCCGAAGAAAGTGACCAGCATGGGAGCCCAGAACACCAAGATCACAGGCTGGACCGCAACCGTGTGGCATAAATCGACGCTCGGCAAGACCAAGTTCCGCGTCGGGATCGTTTCCGCGGGTCCGAAGGTGATCTACACCTTCCTGAACCCGCAAGGTGATTACGACTTCAGCGGCGCGCAGTGGAACACGGTGGCCGTACGCGCCGGCGAGCGAGCCACCCAGGTCGAC
>DATHIJ010000533.1:0-4359 GCA_035489975.1 Propionibacteriaceae bacterium
CGTCTCGAGGAGTTTGATGTCCTGGAGCGGCCGATGCTCGCTGGAGTGTCCCGCAAGTCGTTTCTGGGCCGGCTGCTCGCCGATGCTGACGGCAGTCCGCGGCCTGCCACGGAGCGAGACGACGCCACAACCGCGCTCACCGCGGTGCTCGCGTTGCGCCGGATTTGGGGGGTCAGGGTGCACACGGTTCGTGCCAGCCGGGACGCTATTGCGGTGGCTCAGCGACTGCTGGAGCGGTGAACCCGGTTGTCGTCGCACAACCCCTGTTGAAGCAGTGACACCTCGGATAGGGTCGCATGGTCAGGAGGTGACATGGCGGCACACACAGTCGTTGACACCGGGCGTCTGCCCGTCGACGCTGGCCGCGATCGGATCAGTCTGAGGGGAATAACCGCCTTCGGCCACCACGGCGTGTTCGACTTCGAGCGCCAGCAGGGCCAACCATTCGTTGTCGATGTGAGCTGCACCCTTGATCTCGCCTCAGCAGCGAGCGCTGATGATCTTGAGCAGACGATCGACTATGGTGCTCTGGCCCGGGCGGTGGCGGCGGACATCGAGCGGGATCCGCTGAACCTGATTGAAGCCCTTGCCGAAAGAATTGCGTTGACGTGCCTGCGTTATGAGGCCGTCCAATGCGTTGAAGTCACCGTGCACAAGCCCCAAGCGCCGATGCCGGTCGACGTTGCCGATGTAGCGGTCACGCTGACAAGGAGTAAACGATGTGAGTAGCCCCAATCCTTATGCGATCGACGCAGACACCTTGAGCGGCATGAAGCCCTTGCGAAAGGTTGTCTATTCCATTGGCTCGAATCTTGGCGATCGCCTCGGCAACGTGCAAGGTGCGGTCGACGCCATAAGCGATACTCCTGATGTCATCGTGGTGGATGTTTCGTCGGTATACGAGACCACGCCCGTCGGAGGGCCCGCCGATAGTCCGCTATTTCTCAATATCGTGGTGGTCGCTGAAACGACGCTCGAGCCGCAGACTCTGGTGGAGCGAGCGTTTGCGATCGAGGAGGCATACGGAAGAGCCCGTGACGGCGAGCGGTGGGGGCCGCGTACCCTGGACGTCGATTTGATCATGGTGGGGAATGCCATCGTCGACCAGGAGGATCTCAGACTGCCGCATCCGCTGGCGCACCAACGCGCTTTTGTGCTGGTGCCCTGGTACGAGGTCGATCCGACCGCGGAGATTGTGGGCAAGGGAGCAATTGGCGACTTGCTCAGCAAGGCAGACGCCTCCGGGGTGGTCCGGCGAGATGATCTTGTGATCGATCGAGACTGAGGATCATCGAGCTTGGCTCAGCAACCCTCTGGCGGCTCAGTCAAACTGACACCGTTTCGTGCCCTGGTTGTGGCAGCTCTTTTCGGCGGCCTGGGCGGCTGGCTGCTCGTGGTGACAGCCAACGCTTTTGACCTCATTCCGCCCGCGGTGCCGTGGACTGCGCCCATCGGTTTGATCTTGGTAGCTGCGCTGGTGGGCGCCTTGGCGTACGCGACCCATCAGCGGATCCAGGTACGCCGGGAACGCATCGAACCGCAGCGAGCCGTTGCTTTACTGGTGTTGGGCAAAGCCTCCGCACTCGCAGGCGCGCTCGTGGCGGGAGGCTACGTCGGCTTCGCCCTGATGTTCCTGACACGGCTGGACGCGGCCGCCCCGCGGGATCGTGTGATCCGATCCGCGATAGCGGTGGTCGCGGGGATAGTCCTCTGTGTCATGGGCCTGCTGCTGGAGCGAGCGTGCAAAGTCCCCACCGAGCCCGAGGAAGGTGCGGCTGCTGACGAGGGGGACGACTTGGAGGCCGACACGCGCGAATGAGCAAATCCGCGGCGGTCACTAGGCCGAGGCATATGTTGACGGGCGTGACTTCGCCAGCTGCTGCCACTCGCGGGCTCAAGGCTTCCCCACTTCAGCGCGTGTCGGAAATCGTTCTGATCGTCGGCACGGTGGCGGCTGCCGCAGCCGCCTCGGGTTCCATATGGGTTGTCCGCCTTGGGGTCGCCGTCGCCATCACAACGGCGCTGGTGAGTTGTGCCTTCGCCTGGCGTGCGCTCAACACAGCCAGACGCACGCATGCACAAGCCATGATCAAGGCCACACGTGAGCACGGTGAGGTGCTGACCGAGGAGCGGACCCGGAATGCCGCAGTGGTCGAGACCTTGAGCCTGCGGGTCTCCGATGCCCGCAAGGTGATCGAGAAGCAGTGGGTGACCATTGCCCAGCAGCGGCAACGGATATCTGGCTTGCAGGACGATCGGGTCTACCTGAGGGGTGAGATCGAGTACCGCGACAAGATCGTTTCTGGCCTTCGCGAGACCGTACGCGAACGTGAAGCGGAGTTGATCGCCTTGCGTGACGAAACAGGAGCCGAGGTCCATCACATGCCACGCCGGGTGCTGGCCGAGCATGAGTCGATCTCTCCCGAGCTGGATGCCGACGACGACATGTCTGTCGAATTGGGGTCGACAGTGGTTGACCTCAAGATCATCGAGATGGTCCTGCCCAACTATGAGGCAGACCGCCAGCCCGCGTAGACGCTGATGAGGGCGCGGTTACTTGTCGAGATCACCAACGACGTAGCCGATCGAGGCGAGGGTTCCCTCCAGGGCCTCAGTGCGCACGCCAACCAGTACCCGCTCCAGGCTGGAGACGTTGTTGAACGACGGCGTCCGCAACTTGAGTCGCCATGGCGTCTTCTCGCCGCGCGAAACCAGAAACACACCGGCGATGCCGAGCGGTGCCTCGATCGCTAGGTACGCCTCGCCCTCTGGCACGCGGATGATCTTCCCCAGCTTCACCGATATCGGGCCCGGGAGGTCCGCGAGGCGGTCAATGCAAGCAATGATGAGCGACGCACTGATCGCAATCTCTTCAGCGAGAACACCCAGCCGCGACTGCGCGTCGCCCGAGCGGCGTACCGGAGGAGCAATCAAGCCTGCGAGATCGGGATAGGCCAGATAGGGCAGTTGCAGGCGCAGGTCAAGATCGACTCCACTCGCCCGGGCCGCCGGGGCGCTTACCCCAAACTGCTGGATCGTCTTGAGGTCAAGCAGGCCAACTCCGCTTGTCAAGCCCGCAAACGGCGGAGAGTCGATCATGGTCAACACCCCTTCAGCCACCGTTGTCGCGCGGGTAGCGACTTGCCGTTCGGCTTGTAGCCAGGCGTGGTCGGCGTCGACCGCCAGGCCGCCGATCCGTGTCGCCATCGGGTGGATCCGGTTTCCAGTCAGTCGCAGGGTCTGGTTGCGCAGATCCTCACGCAGTCCGCGGAGTCCAGGATCGCCGGGGATCCGATGCGGCACGTAACTGAGAAAGCCGCAGTGGCTGAGGATGCGGGTGTGTTCGGCGAGCAGGGTACGCAGCCAAATGGCACGATCTGGCACCGCCAGGCCCATCATCTGCTCGCAGACGAGCGCAACCGCGAGCTCGCCGAAGAAGGGAGCGTGCCAATCGTGCCGGTCTGCCAACATCAGGATCTGTCGGTAGTCGCGGACTTCGAAAAGCTTCTCTGCGCCGCGATGCATTGCGCCGACCACGACCCTGGCGGTGGTGATCACGTCGTTGTCGGTCCAGAGCCTGAGTTCAATGAGTCCCGCCTGACTCGGGTGTTCCGGACCGAGGTCGAGCAGGATCGTTCCAGTGGGCATTTTGGCCGGTTGGGTGGACGGCAGCACGCCTGGAGCGAGAGATCCGACCAGGACTCTGAGCTGTTGGTGGGGCATCAGGGCGGCCCTTTGGCGTACGTTTTCGCGACTGTGATGGCAAACGCACGGGTACACGCCCGCTCAGGCGTCCGTTTTCGCGGCTGTGATCGGAAACGTACGCATCCAGAGCGGAGCGAGCAATTCAGCACTGCAGCAGCCACCAGTGGGAGCCCCATACGTATTGTGAACTGAGCGCGGAGTGCTGGCTTCGCCGACCAAGATCAACGAGCGGATCGGGATGAGCCTCGGCTTCCAACAGCTCAGGTACCACCTCGCCCTGCAGACCGCAGAAGGCGGTGGTCGCCCCCACCTGTTCGCCGGCGGCACGTACCGCGTCGATCGCGACGTGCGCGGTCAGGTTCACGCTCGACCCGGGTGTCGGCTCGAGGGCCCTACCGTCGCGGTAGGCGGCGAGCGACCCAGCGGTGGGGCGCCGGCCAGCCATATGCCCGTAGTCGATCATGACCGCACAGCCGCCCCGCCTCATGATCGACTTAACGAGCTCGACCCATGCCCGGTCCCTGGTGAGGCCGATCTCGGCCCGGTCGCCACCAGGCCACCACCGGTCGGCCCAGGCAAGCTGCTCCCTTTCCAGTCGCGGCCCAGCCTGCTCCTGCCCGTCATCGTTGATGATCAACTCCCGCCAGCCGTCGG
>DATHIJ010000534.1:0-3832 GCA_035489975.1 Propionibacteriaceae bacterium
GACCCTGCTGGCGGTACTCGAAGACTTGGGTCCGTTTCGCAAAGCCGCCATCGGTGACGGTGAACACATAACGTTCATCGGCACTAACACCGGCTCGGATGATCGACATCGAGAGCAGCTCATCGCCTGGACGGAACTTCATTCCGGTCACTCCGGAAGTGGCCCGACCCATCGGCCGCAACTCGGAATCGTGTGCCGGGAAGCGAATCGACTGACCCTTCCGCGAGATCAACAGCACCTCATCATCAGGACCGCAGAGTCCGGCGCCGATCAGCTCGTCGTCCTCATCACGGAAGTTGACCGCGATGATTCCGGCTTGCCGTGGCGAGTCGTACGCCGCCAGCGCCGATTTCTTCACCAGGCCGCGCTTGGTGGCCAGCAACAGGTACGGCGCCGCGGAGTAGTCCCGGATCGCCAGCACCTGCGCAATTTCTTCGTCCGGCATAAAAGACAGCAGGCCGGCAACATGTCCACCTCGGGCATCCCGGCCGGCCTCCGGCAGCTGCCACACTTTGGCGCCATACACCCGGCCTTTGTTGGTGAAGAACAAGATCCAGTGGTGGTTGGTGGTGACGAACAGCTGCTCGACCTCATCGTCGGCGCGCAACGTTGCCCCGCGTACGCCCTTGCCGCCGCGCTTCTGCACCCGATAAAGATCGGTGTTGGTGCGTTTGGCGTAACCGCCTCGGGTGATCGTCACCACCACTTCAGAGTCGGGGATGAGGTCCTCGTTTGAAAGATCACCGTCAGCGGCAATGATCTTGGTACGCCGCTCGTCGCCATACTTCTCGACGATCTCGCCGAGCTCCTCGCTGACGATCTTGCGCTGCCGCTCCGGCCTGGCCAAGATGTCGATCAAATCGGCGATGATTCGCTCGTACTCGGCCAGTTGATCGACAATCCGCTGCCGTTCCAGGGCCGCGAGTCTGCGGAGCTGCATGTCCAAGATCGCGTTCGCCTGCAGCTCGTCGATCTCCAACAGCGTGATCAAGCCCGCCCGGGCGTCATCGGTGCTCGGGCTGCGTCGGATCAGGGCGATCACCTCATCCAACGCATCCAGTGCGATGACCAGGCCGCGGTAGATATGCGCGCGTGCCTGTGCATCATCCAGACGGTGCTGCGTACGCCGTTGGATGACCTCAATCTGGTGCGCGATCCAATAACTGATGAACTGGTCCAGCCGGAGCGTACGCGGCACATCGTCGACCAGCGCCAGCATGTTGCAGCCGAAGGTGTCTTGCAGCTGGGTGTGTTTGTAGAGGTTGTTCAACACCACTCGCGGCTGAGCGTCGCGCTTGAGCACGATCACCAGTCGCTGTCCGGTACGCGCCGATGAGTCGTCACGGAGGTCGGCGATGCCATTGAGTTTGCCCGTGGTGACCAGCTCGGCGATCTTGAGCGCCAAGTTGTCGGGGTTGACCATGTGTGGCAGCTCGGTGACCACCAGCGAGGTGCGGCCGGCCCGGTCCTCTTCGATATCCACGACAGCGCGCATGATCACCGAGCCACGGCCGGTCCGATATGCGTCCTCGATGCCTCTGCGACCGACGATCAGTGCGCCATTGGGGAAATCGGGCCCCTGGACGCGCTCGAGTGCCGCCTCCAGCAGCTCCTCCGGCCGAGCATCTGGATGCTCCAGCGACCACTGCACCGCCGCTGCGACCTCACGCAGGTTCTGGGCCGGGATGTTGGTCGCCATGCCGACGGCGATGCCCGTTGACCCATTGACCAGCAGGTTCGGGAAGCGGCTCGGCAAGACGACTGGCTCGGACTCCTTGCCGTCGTAGTTGGGCTTGAAATCGACCGCGTTCTCGGTGATGTCACGCACCATCTCCATGGCAAGCGGCGCCATCTTGCACTCGGTGTAGCGCATGGCGGCGGCCTTGTCGTTGCCCGCCGATCCGAAGTTTCCCTGTCCCGAAACCAGCGGGTAGCGCATCACCCACGGCTGCGCGAGCCGGACCAGAGTGTCGTAGATCGCGGTGTCGCCATGGGGGTGGTACTGGCCCATCACCTCGCCGACAACACGGGCGCACTTGTTCCAACCCCGATCCGGCCGGTAGCCGCCGTCGTACATCCCGTAGAGGATTCGCCGGTGCACCGGCTTCAGCCCGTCGCGGATATCCGGGAGCGCACGGCCCACGATCACGCTCATGGCGTAATCGAGATAGGACTTCTGGATCTCGTCCTGCAGGTCCACCGGCTCCCGCCGATCAGTGATCGGCTCCGGAGTCATATCACTCATGAATTAGGGGTTCTCCTCCCTCCGACTTGTCAGCGTGGGTGGTCGCTATAACGGCCACCGACGCCGACAACTCGGAGTTAGATGTCGAGGAAGCGGACGTCCTTGGCGTTGCGTTGGATGAAGGTACGACGCTGCTCAACGTCCTCTCCCATCAAGATCGAAAACGTCTCGTCGGCCTGCGCGGCGTCGTCCAGCGTGACCTGCAGCAAGATCCGGTTGTTCGGATCCATCGTGGTATCCCACAGTTGATCAGGGTTCATCTCGCCGAGACCCTTGTAGCGCTGGATCGCGTTCTCCTTCGGGAGCCGCTTGCCTTCCTCGGCTCCGAGGCGGAGCAGCGCGTCCCGCTCGGCATCGGTGTAAGCGAGTTCGTGCGGGGCATTGCTCCAGCCGATCCGAAACAGCGGCGGCTGAGCCAGGAAGACATGCCCAGCCTCGATCAAGGGGCGCATGAAGCGGAACATCAACGTCAGCAGCAGCGTACGGATGTGCGCCCCATCCACGTCCGCATCGGCCATCATGATGATCTTGTGGTACCGAAGCTTGGCAATGTCGAAGTCCTCATGGACTCCAGTGCCGAGCGCTGAGATGATCGCCTGCACTTCGGTGTTCTGCAGGATTCGATCAATCCGGGCCTTCTCGACGTTGAGGATCTTGCCGCGGATGGGCAAGATCGCCTGGATGCGCGGATCGCGACCGCCTTTGGCCGATCCGCCGGCCGAGTCACCCTCGACGATGAAGACCTCGCACTCCTCTGGATCGGTCGACTGACAATCCGCCAGCTTGCCCGGCAGGCCACTGCGGCCCAGCAACCCTTTACGATCACGAGCCGCGTCGCGCGCCTTCCTGGCCGCGAGGCGCGCAATCGCAGCCGCCTGCCCCTTGCGGATGATCATCTTCCCCTCGCCGGGGTTCTTCTCCAACCAATCGCCGAGTTGAGTGTTGACCACCTGCTGCACGAAGGACCGCGCCTCGGTATTGCCGAGCTTGGTCTTGGTCTGGCCCTCGAACTGTGGTTCGGCAAGCTTCACCGAGATGATCGCGGTGAGTCCCTCCCGGATGTCGTCACCGGAGAGTCGGTCCTCCGGCTTCTTGATCAATCCCCAGTTCTCGCCCCACTTGTTGGTGGTGTTGGTGAGCGCGGCGCGGAAGCCCTCCTCATGGGTTCCGCCCTCGTGGGTGTTGATCGTGTTGGCAAAAGTGTGCACCGACTCGGTGTAGGAGTTGTTCCATTGCATGGCGACCTCGAGGCTGATGCCTCGGTCGGGCCGGTCGGCCTCGAACGCGATCACCGAAGAATGCACCGGCTCCTTGCTGCCGGTGAGATAACGGACGTAGTCGATCAAGCCCTCGTCGTAGCGGAACGTGTCGGCGTACGCGTTGCCGTCCTCATCTGTGCGGTCGGGACGCTCGTCGACGATGGTGATCGTCAGACCCTTGTTGAGAAAAGCCATTTCTCGGAACCGCGCCGCGAGGGTGTCGTAGGTGTAGTTCGTCGTCTCGAAGATGACCGGACTGGCGTAGAAGGTGACCGTGGTGCCCGTCTCCTCACTCGGCTCCAGTCGCTGCAGCGGCCCGTCCGGCTCG
>DATHIJ010000535.1:0-9126 GCA_035489975.1 Propionibacteriaceae bacterium
TGCCGGCGTTCTGATCCCAGGTCGAGGTCAGCCAGTCCGCCGCCAAAGTTGCGGGCAGCACACCGCCAATCACCCAGCCGAAGAATCGGCCCGATGGCATGGCCACCACTCCCGGCTCTGCGCCCGCGATCAACTCCTCGACGACCTCCAACGGCTCGGCACCCTCGTCAGGCAACGGGCGCCGTAATGCGGTCGCCACGCCCTCGACATCGGCGCGCGCCGCCACCCGCCGGCCCGGAAGGCTGTCGAGGAAGCCAGTGGCTTCGTCGAGCACTCGCTCCAGGATCTTTCGTTCGTCGTTCATCGCCCACTCCCTGCGCTACCGGTATTGCACACTCTGCCATCCTGATACCTCACGCTCGAAGGAGAGATGTGGAGCACTTCGTCCGCCCGGGCCTACGCTTCGACGTTGTTGATTCGGGACCGGCGGGGGCGCCGGCAGTCGTGCTGCTGCACGGGTTCCCGCAGCAGCCATTCAGCTTTGAGGCTGTCGCCGGCCGGCTGAGCGCGGCAGGGCTGCGAACGCTTACGCCAACCCAGCGCGGCTACTCCCCCGCCGCACGACCGACCCGGCGGCGGGACTACCGAACTGCTGCCACTGCCACCGATGTGGTAGCCCTGCTGGATACTGCCGGCCTTGCGCAGGCCCACATCGTTGGTCATGACTGGGGCGGCAACCAGGCCTGGGGCGTAGCCGGCTGGCATCCGGATCGAGTCGTTTCGCTGACGGTTCTGTCTACGCCGCACCCTGCAGCGTTCGTCAAGGCGCTGTGGACCAGCAGGCAAGGCTTCATGTCGTGGTACATAGGGCTCTTCCAGCTGCCGGCGCTGCCAGAGTTGCTGGCCGGGCGCACAATCGCGAAGTCGTTGCGGGATAGCGGTGTTCCGCCGGAATTCGTTGATCGTTATGCCGCGGCGATGGCCGAGCCGGGTGCGCTCACCGGTGCCCTGAACTGGTATCGCGGCATTCCGTTCTCGAGGCGCCCACCGCTGGGGCGGATCAAAGTGCCCACCAGTTATGTCTGGGGGCGGCATGACATCGCTTTGGCCAGACGTGCCGTCGAGCTGACCGCTGACTATGTCTTGGGGCCGTACGAGGTTGTCGAACTGGAGGCCGGCCACTGGCTGCCCGAGACCAAGCCGGACGCGGTCGCCGACGCCATCATCGCTCGAGTCATGTCGACCAGCCCTTGATCTTGCGTTCCTCCGCACACGGCCACGAACGACAGGCTCAACCTGAGCATCCGGTTGATTTTCGTGGCCCTGTGCGGAAAAAAGTTTCACCAAAGAGGGCGAGGTCGAAACTCAGCTCATGACATCCTCGAGATCGCCCTCGACATCCAGGTAGACCTGCTGCAGCTGAGTGATCAAATCAGGATCGGGCTCCTCCCACAGCCCGCGATCAGCAGCCTCACTGAGCTTCTCGATGATGCCGCGCAGCGCCCAGGGATTGGCGTGTTTCATGAAGTCCTGATTGTCCTTGTCCAGCACGTAGTTCTCCGCTAGTTGGGCATACATCCAGTCCGGCACCACCCCAGCGGTCGCGTCAAAGCCGAACAGGTAGTCGACTGTCGCAGCGAGCTCGAAGGCACCCTTGTAGCCGTGCCGCTGCATAGCCGAAATCCAGCGCGGGTTGATCACCCGCGCTCGAAATACTCGGGCCGTCTCCTCGGTCAGCGACCGGGTCCGGACAGCCTCTGGAGTGGTCGAGTCGCCCACGTACGCCTTCGGTTCGGTTCCAGTCAGTGCTCGTACGGTCGCCACCATCCCGCCGTGGTACTGGAAATAGTCATCAGAGTCGGCAATGTCATGTTCGCGGGTGTCGACATTCTTGGCGGCCACAGCGATTCGGCGGTAGTTGGCCTCCATGTCCTCCCGAGCCGGCATTCCATCAAGATCACGACCGTAGGCGAAGCCGCCCCAGGCCGAATACACCTCAGCAAGATCTTGATCATTGCGCCAGTTTCCAGCTTCCATCAGTGGCAGCATTCCCGCCCCGTAAGAGCCCGGCTTGGAACCGAAGATGCGAGTGGTGGCCCGGCGCTGGTCACCGTGCGCCGAAAGATCATCTTCGGTGTGTTGCCTGACGAAGTTCAGGTGCCTGGGCTCGTCGAGGCCTGCCACCAGTCGTACGGCGTCGTCAAGCATCGCAAGGACGTGCGGGAATGCGTCGCGAAAGAAGCCCGAGATGCGAACCGTTACGTCAATTCGCGGCCGGCCCAGTTCGGTGAGATCGATTGCCTCCAGCCCGACGACGCGGCGCGACGCGTCGTCCCAGACCGGCAGCACGCCGAGCAACGCCAACACTTCGGCGATGTCGTCACCACTGGTTCGCATCGCCGACGTACCCCAGACCGACAGACCCACCGACTGCGGATATTCGCCCTCCTCATCCAGATGCCGGCGCAGCAGGGACTCTGCCATCGCTTGGCCGGTCTGATACGCCATGCGGGAGGGGATCGCCTTGGGATCGACGGAGTAGAAGTTGCGGCCAGTTGGCAGCACGTTGATCAATCCGCGCAGCGGTGAGCCGGACGGCCCGGCCGGCACATACCCACCGTCCATCGCATGCAAGATCGCGGTGATCTCATCGCCGGTGCGGGCGAGCCGCGGCACCACCTCCCGGCAGGCGAAGCGCAGTGCCGCGGCGACAGCCTCGTGCTGCGCTCCGAGGATGCTGCCTATGATGCTCGGGACGGCGTCGACGGACCAGTCGCAGGCCGCGACTGCCACGACCAGTTGCCGCGCCCGAGCCTCCACGGCGTCTACTTCCGCAGTCGGGGCGTCATCGGGAAGCCCCAGTGCGGTTCTCAACCCCGGAACCCCGTTGACCTGTCCAGCGAAGATCTGGGGTGAGCGCAGCACCGCCAGCACCAGGTTGATCAGCTCGTCACCTTCCGGTGGCTGACCAAGCACATGCAGTCCGTCGCGAATCTGCGCATCCTTGATCTCGCACAGCCAGCCGTCGACGTGCAGCACGAATTCGTCGAAGACCTCGTCCTCCGGCGGTGCACTTAGACCAAGATCATGATCGAGCTGCGCAGCCTGGATGAGTGTCCAGATCTCGCCACGCAGCGCCGGCGCCTTGGCCGGATCCATAGCGTTGACCTGTGCGTACTCATCGAGCAGTTGCTCGAGCCGCGCAATATCGCCGTACGTCTCGGCACGCGCCATTGGTGGCACAAGATGATCAACGATCGTGGCATGAGCTCGACGCTTGGCCTGGGTGCCCTCGCCCGGATCGTTCACCAGAAACGGATAGATCAACGGCACGGAGCCAAGAGCAGCATCGCTGCCGCACGATGCGGATAGGCCCAGATTCTTACCAGGCAGCCATTCCAGGTTGCCGTGCTTTCCTACGTGAATCACCGCGTGCGCGCCGAACTCGCGCTCCAGCCATCGATACACGGCCAGGTAGTGGTGCGAAGGAGCAAGATCGGGATCGTGGTAGATCGCGATTGGATTTTCCCCGAAACCGCGCGGCGGCTGCACCAAGATCACCACATTGCCCGCCTGCAGCGTGGCGGCAACGATCTCACCATGGGGGTCCCTGCTGCGGTCTACGAACAGCTCACCCGGTGCCTGTCCCCACGCCTCAGTGACTGCCGCAACTAGATCGGCAGGCAACTCGGCGAGCCAGCGGCGGTAGGTCTGCGCCGAGATTCGGACCGGCTGGCCGGAGAGCTGCTCTGCCGTGAGCCACTCCGGATCCTGCCCTCCGGCCGCGATCAAGGCGTGGACAAGCGCGTTGCCAGCAGTGGTGTCCGGATCTTCTCCCTCGACCGGATCCAGCGGACCTGTCCCCGGGATCTCTCCCGGGGCGCCAAGGTGGTATCCCGCCTGACGCAGTGCCCGGAGCAACCTGATCACCGAGACCGGGGTGTCCAGCCCGACCGCGTTGCCGATCCGGGCATGCTTTGTCGGGTAAGCGGAGAGCATGATCGCAATGCGCCGCTGCGCGCGCGGGATGTGTCGTAATCGGGCGTAGTTGATCGCAATCTCCGCGACCCGACGACATCGTTCATGATCAGCAACGTAGCTCGGGAGGCCATCGGCATCGGTCTCCTTGAAGGAGAACGGCACGGTGATGATGCGGCCATCGAACTCCGGAACCGCCACCTGCGTCGCTACGTCGAGTGGCGTCATGCCCTCCTCCGACGCGGCCCACGACGCCCGGTCCCAGGTAAGACACAGGCCCTGCAGGATGGGGACATCAAGAGCCGCCAGGGCACGTACGTCCCAGGCTTCGTCGTCCCCGCCAGCTGAGGCGGTGGCCGGTTTGGTGCCGCCTGCCGCGAGCACCGTCGTGATCAACGCATCGCAGCTGCCCAGATACTCCAGCAGGTCCGGAGGAGCATCGCGCAACGAGGCGGCGAAGATCGGTACGCCAACGCCGCCGGCGGCGTCGACAGCGTGAGCGAGCGCCGCCACGTACGCGGTGTTTCCGGCGGCGTACTGGGCACGGTAGAACAAGATGCCGATGCGTGGTCCGGACGCCTCAGCCGGCTGGTCCCGCGACAGCAGCCCCCAGAGCGGCTGCTCTATCGGCGCCTCGAAGCCGACGCCGGTCAGCAGCACAGTGTCGCTGAGGAAAGCGTGCAGCTGCCTGAGGTTCCCCGGCCCGCCGTTGGCCAGGTAGACGTGTGCATCGGCAGCAACCCCCATCGGGACGGTCGAGAGCTCCATGAGCGCGGCGTCGGGTGCCTGCTCGCCGCCGAGCACCACCATCGGCTTGCCGGTGCTACGAAACCGATCGAAACCGCTGCACAGCAGCTGCGGCGAACCGAGTACTCGCGCGACGATCAGGTCACAAGCCTCCAACACCTCGGCGAGCTCGCCGTGCGCTGATCTTGCTGGGTTGGCCAACACAAAGTCGGTACCGCTGGCCCGCGCGGAGAGCAGGTCGGTGTCTGAGGTGGAGAGCAGAGCGATGCGCGGCACCCACGGGAGCCTAACTGGTCATCGCCTTAGCGGCCCCGGCGGCCAGTTCATGTTCATCCTGGCAGCTTCACGTGGTCTTGCTCGCCCTGCTCCCGATCAGCAGCGGATTCGCTCCGCCCGCGAAGGCGGCGCGTCAAGAACCAGCCCAGCCACACCAGCCCAACCACTATGGCGGCGACGATGAGTAGGAACGGCATGTCGCCGGCGACCACTCGCGATTCCCCCGGCTCTGGGGTGGGGGCGATCGCTGCGACCATCGCAACCACAACGGCCGCGATCGCCGCCCACCACCAAGGCTTTTTCAGTAGGGCCGCGACCATGCCGAGTATCAAGGGCAGGACTACGGCGGTTAGGAGTAACCCCAGCTCGGCTATGTTCACGAATGGCATCGTAGGGGCTTGGTCGGGTTCATCCGGCCTCAGGTCACTTACGATGGCGGGCGTGACTGACCCGGATCGGTGCCCAGGCGTACTGCGGCCGCACATGGCGGCCGATGGTGCGATGGTGCGCATCCGAGTGCCCGGCGGGCAGACAACCGGGACCACGATCGGCCAGCTGAGCCGCATCGCTCAGCGGTTCGGCAGCGCTGACCTGCAACTCACCTCGCGTGCCAGCCTGCAGCTACGCGGGCTGGCCGAACCCGTGCCCGACGGCCTCATTCGTGCGGTGCAGGAAGCTGGGTTTCTGCCCTCTGAGACCCACGAGCGCGTCCGGAACATCATTGCGTCCCCGCTGACCGGCATCACCGGAGGTATGACCGACGTCCGACCGTTGGTCGCGACCCTCGACGCGCGACTCTGCGCCGAGCCGGAGCTCGCAGCCTTGCCCAGCAGGTTCCTTTTCGCCGTCGACGACGGCCGCGGCGACCTCAGTGGCATGGCTTTTGATCTTGGGTACCGGGCTGTTGATCGTGATCATGGGTGGCTCCTGGTGGGCGGTGCGGGCCTGGGCATTCCGGTCGCGATGGACGACGCCGTCGCGGTGTTACTCGATCTTGCGCACCAGTTCCTGGCTGCGAGTCAGGGTTCTGGTGACGCTTGGCATGTCCGCGATCTTCCGGGCTGGGCGTCGGGTCTCCCTGCCGTGCGCGTGATCACGTTGCCGCAGGATCCAACTGGTACACCTCTCGGGGTGGTCGCTGGCGCCGCGTCAATCCAAGTCCCCCTGGCATTGCTGACGCCCGGTCAAGCTGCAACGGTTGAGGCTTACGCGCCGGGACCTGTCGTGATCACACCATCGCGAGGGCTGGTGCTCTCCGGAGCCGCCCGCCACTTGCCCGAGCTCGTTGCCGCAGGCATGGTCGACGATCCGGCCTCGCCCTGGTCTGCAATCTCGGCGTGCGTCGGCGCACCGTCATGCCAGAATTCCTTGATCAACACGCGCGCATACGCGACCGCCCTGGCTCAGTCCGGATGGCCAGTGCCGCGGACACATGTCAGCGGCTGCGATCGACGCTGCGGAGCGCCAGCTGGTGATCATCGTGATCTTGTGGCACCCGATGTGTTCGATCTGCTGACACCGGCTGGGAGGGCGCGGTGATATTGGCGCCGACGCGCCGCTACGACTACGTGACGGCGCCCGCCGAGATCTATCGGAAGTCCTTTGCGACGATTCGATCCGAAGCGGATCTCGCGACTCTGCCCGAGCCAATGCGTCCGGTGGCCGTCCGCATGATTCACGCCTGCGGTGACGTCGATCTCGTCAATGATCTTGCCTTCCATCCCCGGCTGGTATCCGCCGCCCGGACGGCGCTCGAGGCTGGAGCGCTGATCTTTACCGACACCCAGATGCTGGCCGCTGGCATTACCCGGAGACGCCTATCAGCCGGCAACGAGGTCTGGTGTCTGATCGATGACCCGCGAGCGCATGAGCTGGCAGAACGCTGGGGAACTACGCGATCGGCTGCCGCTGTCTCGCTATGGGGCGACCGCCTGGCGGGTGCCGTGGTGGGAATTGGCAACGCGCCGACTGCGCTGTTCCACCTCTTGGAGTTGATCGCCGATGGGGCGCCGCATCCCGCCGCGATCATAGGAACGCCGGTCGGCTTCGTCGGCTCGGCGGAGTCCAAGATTGCTCTGGTCGAGAACGCTTGGGGCATTCCTTGGATGGTCCTGCACGGGCGCCGTGGCGGATCTGCGCTGTGCGCATCAGCGATCAATGCACTGGCCCGCGAAACGGAGATTGCGTGACCGGCCACCTCTACGGTGTCGGGGTCGGACCAGGCGATCCTGAGTTGATCACTCTCAAGGCAGCGCAGCTGATCAGGAACGCCGACGTGGTCGCGTACCACTCAGGTACGGCCGGTCGATCGATCGCCCGGACCATTGCCGACTCGCTGATCAATGAGAACGTGATCGAGGAGTTGCTGATCTATCCCATCACCACCGGCCCGACCAATCATCCGCTGGGCTACTACGGCGCTGTGGATGACTTCTACGACGAGTCTGCCGAGCGGCTGAGCAAGCACTTGGATGTTGGGCGGAGTGTGGTGGTTCTCGCAGAGGGAGACCCGCTGTTCTATAGCTCATACATGTACCTGCATGACCGGCTGTCGTCCCGCTTCCCGAGCGACATTGTGCCCGGCGTCACCTCGCTGACCGCTGCCGCCACTGCGCTGCGGATGCCACTTGCGCGGCATGAGGACATCCTGACCGTGCTGCCGGGCACACTCCCTGTGTCTGAGCTCGCGCGCCGGCTCGCCGATACCGATGCGGCGGCGATCATGAAGCTCGGGCGGACCTTCGCTGGCGTACGAGAGGCGCTGCGGCAGGCCGGGCGGCTGGCCGACGCGCTCTATGTGGAGCGGGCGACCACCGGTGAGCAACGCGTCATTCCGGTGAGTGAGGTCGACCCTGGCACCGTGCCGTACTTTTCCATGATCGTCGTGCCAGGGCGGGATCGACGCCTCGATGCGGCGGGTCGATCGGCGGCACTTCACTCAACATTCGATCTTGATCACGTCGCAGCACCCCGGCTCTATGTCCTCGGTCTTGGACCGGGAACCGACAGCTGGATCACTCCTGAGGTCTCCGCGGTACTGGCTGAAGTTGATCATGTCGTGGGTTACGGACCGTATCTGGACCGATTGCCGACCCGACCGGATCTCCAACGTCATGCCTCCGGTAACACCGTCGAGCTGGAACGGGCGCAGTGCGCTCTTGATCTTGCTTTGGCTGGCGAACGGGTGGCGGTGGTCTCCGGCGGCGATGCGGCAATCTTCGGCATGGCTTCAGCAGTCTTCGAGGCGGCTGAGAACGACCGTTATGCGGAAGTCAAGATCACGGTGCTTCCTGGTTTGACGGCAGCGCAGGCCGTCGCCGCTCGTGCTGGCGCGCCCCTCGGCGGGGATTACGCCGTCGTGTCGCTATCAGACCGGCTCAAGCCCTGGACAGTGATCGAGAAGCGGTTGCGCGCTGCCGCTGAAGCTGATCTGGTCCTCGCCATTTACAACCCAGCCTCCGGTACGCGGCGGGAGCAGATCGCGCGAGCTCGTCAGCTCCTGCTCGGACTCCGGGCGCCGGACACACCCGTAGTTGTAGGCCGGCACGTGGGCCGTGACGGTGAGGATCTGAGAGTCACCACCCTGGAAGCGCTCGATCCCGACAGCATCGACATGAGCTGCCTGTTGATCATTGGTTCCAGCCAGACTCGGCTCGGCTTCGGCGGGACGGTGTGGACAAACCGGTCTTATAGTTCTTGAGCTTGGTATAACCGGGTTATACCGTGGCTGTGTGAAGACAGCTATTTCGATCCCCGACGAGACCTTCAAGCGCGTGACAGAGAGCGCCCAAGAGCTGGGCATGAGCCGCTCGGAGTTCTTCGCGCGCGCGGCGGTGGCCTATCTGGACGAGCTGGACTCGAAGTCGCTCACGGCGCAGATCAATGCCGCGCTCGATTTGATCGGTGAGGATGAGGACACTCAGCCCGTTGTTGAAGCGAGTAAGCGCCGGCTTCGGGACCTGGATGACGAGTGGTGATTGCCCGCGGAGACATCTTCTGGACGGACCTCGGCGAGCCAAACGGCAGTCGCCCTGCCAAGATTCGTCCAGTTCTTGTCATTCAGGCGGACGCTTACAACCAGACTCGCCTGGCAACCGTGATCGTGGCTGCCATCACTTCAAACACGACGCGGGCAGCGTTTCCTGACAACACTTTCCTCCCTGCGGTTTCGACGGGGTTGCCACG
>DATHIJ010000536.1:0-3036 GCA_035489975.1 Propionibacteriaceae bacterium
GAGGTTGCTGAGATACCCGAGTTGCTGGCGGCCCACGTTGCCGCTCCCTCAGTCGAGGCTGGGTTCTATGACCTCGTGATCCATCCCAGCAACTTGTTCCTGACCATCCATGAGTCGATCGGACACGCGACTGAGCTGGACCGCGCACTGGGCTACGAGGCCGCGTACGCGGGCACCTCGTTCGCAACCTTCGACCAGCTGGGAAGCCTCCAGTACGGCAGTGAGGTGATGAACGTGACGGGTGATCGGCTGGTTGACCATGGCCTGGCCACCATCGGCTACGACGACGAGGGGGTCGCGCAGCAGCGATTCGATGTGATCGCCGGCGGCACCCTGGTCGGCTACCAGCTGAACCGGCAGATGGCCGCGGAGAAGGGCTTCGGGCGCTCGAACGGCTGCGCGTACGCGGACTCCCCAGGCCACATTGCGATGCAACGGATGCCCAACGTCTCACTGCAGCCGGCGCCCGACGGTCCCAGCACCAACGAGTTGATCTCCGGTGTCGACAAGGGCATCTACATCGTTGGAGACAAGTCCTGGTCGATCGACATGCAGCGCTACAACTTCCAGTTCACCGGGCAGCAGTTCTACAAGATCGATAAAGGCAGACTGGCCGGGCAGCTGAAAGATGTCGCTTATCAGGCAACGACAACCGACTTCTGGCGATCCATGGAGGCTGTTGGAGGCCCCGACACCTATTACCTCGGTGGCGCCTTCAACTGCGGCAAAGGCCAGCCGGGGCAGATCGCTCCTGTCTCACACGGCAGCCCAACAGCGCTCTTCCGCAACGTGAATGTCCTGAACACCCAAGCCGAAGGCGGTCAGCAGTGAACGCCACCGTCCCCCCGCAGGACCTTGTCGAGCGGGCGCTCAGCGTCGCGACTCTGCCGTGTGTGCTCTGGGTGACCGAGCACGCCGAAGCCAACCTGCGTTGGGCTAACAATGCCTTGATCACGAATGGCGAGATGCGCAGCCGGAGGCTCACGGTGACAGCCACAGCTGAGGTTGCGGATGGCACTGCGGCCGGGACCGTCACCCAGGAGATCGCCGGAGTCGAGGAAGTCAACGCCGTCGTCTCGGCTGCCGAGCATCTGGCAAAGACGGCACGGCCGGCCGAAGATGCGGCGCCGATGGTCGAGGACTATGCCCACAACGATGCCTGGGAGGCGCCGCCGGAGACCACGAGCATCGATGTCCTCGGTGAGCTCGCGAAGGGCCTCGGAGTCGCTCTTGACGGCGCTCACGCGGCACAGCAGCTGCTGTTTGGCTTCGCAGAGCACGCTGTGGGGACCACGTATCTGGGGAGCACCACCGGTCTTCGGCGGCGGGGTGTGCAGCGAACCGGGCGGCTGGAACTCAACGGCAAGACGGCTGACCTCGAATCCTCAGCGTGGCTGGGCCGAAGCACTCCAGACTTCTCCGATATTGACGTTGCTGAGGCCGTTGATGAGTTGACGACTCGATTGGGATGGGCGGCAAAGAAGCTGAACCTGCCGCCGGGGCGGTACGAGACGCTGCTGCCGCCCAGCGCTATTGCCGACTTGATGATTTACGCGTACTGGACGGGCAACGCACGGGACGCCGAAGAGGGCCGCAACGTTTTCGCGGCCGGGGATGGCACGACCAAGATCGGTCGGCGGCTCGCTGAGCTCCCGATCAACCTCACCTCAGACCCGCAGTATCCGGGTTTGGAGACCATCCCGTTTGTCGACTTCGCCTCCTCCCTCGACGGCACGTCCTGGGCGTTTGACGGTGGTTTGCCGATCAACGCGACGACCTGGATTGAGAACGGCGTACTGCGCGAGCTGATCCGCAACCGAGCCCATGCGACGCGGACCGGCAGCCAGCCGACACCACCGGCAGACAACCTGATCATGGACGGAGGTGGCACGGCCAGCCTGCAACAGATGATCTCCACGACCGAACGTGGCCTGCTGCTGACCTGCCTGTGGTACATCCGTGAAGTCGACCCGGAGCGGCT
Organism: Propionibacteriaceae bacterium; assembly: GCA_035489975.1. Classification (GTDB taxonomy): domain Bacteria; phylum Actinomycetota; class Actinomycetes; order Propionibacteriales; family Propionibacteriaceae; genus Microlunatus. The sequence goes on from DATHIJ010000536.1 coordinate 1,982, forward strand.
GCTGCTGACTGGGCTCACTCGCGACGGGGTTTATCTCGTCGAGGACGGGGAGGTCGTCGGCGCTGTCAACAACTTCCGCTTCAACGACTCGCCGGTCGAGCTGTTGGGCCGGATCAGCGAGATCGGTGCGGCCGAGCTGACCCTGTGCCGGGAGTGGAATGACTTCTTCAACCGTACGATCATGCCGCCCGTTCGAGTACCCGACTTCAACATGTCGACGGTCAGCCAGGCTTCCTGAGCCCTACCCCTGCTGCCAGGCGCAACACAGTTGCGCAGACGTGCGCTCCCGGCACCGCTGAGAGTACCGTCGGGGGATCTGCGGGTCCTGACCGATACCAGTCGCCCTGAGGGGAGTCGCCTGTTGCCTCATGTGCTGCGGTGGCTGATCGGCCTGGCGACCTCTTTGATCGGGAATCACATCTATCTGGTCACATTGGCTTGGGTTGCGGTACAGACGACTACGCCGGTGAACGTCGGCCTGATCCTCGTAGCGGGGGCCATTCCTCAGGCCGCGCTGCTCCTGGTCGGGGGAGTTTTCGTCGATCGGATCGGGCCAAAGCCCACCATCATCGCCTCGGACCTGATGCGGACCCTCATCATGATCGTCTTCGCGATCGTCGTGACTGGCGGCGATGTCAGCCCGCTGCTGCTCGGCGCGCTGGCTGTCATGTTCGGGTTGGTCGACGGCTTCTTCCTACCCGCCATCAATACCGCCCCCCGGTACCTGGTGCCCCGCGAGGCGATTACTCGGCTTGTCGCGGCGAAGACGATCGTCGCCCGCGGCGCCGAGTTTGTCGGCGCACCCGTGGGCAGCCTGCTGCTGGTCGTGGCGAGCGCCGCTGCGGCGTTTTTGGTCAACGCCTGGCTGTTCGCCGTGTCGGTCGTCTTCTTGGCCATTACCAAAATGGCGCTCCCTCAGGACGCTCCAGGCCAGCTGGCACCGCCTAACTCTGAGCCGGGCGCCAGCAAGTCCGGGGTGTCGGTGTGGGCCGACCTACTGGCTGGTATCCGGCTGATCCGCGGGTACCGGACGCTGACGACCCTGCTGATCATGG
>DATHIJ010000537.1:0-7032 GCA_035489975.1 Propionibacteriaceae bacterium
AGCGTCCCCAGAGCACCCCGATGCCTGTTGGGCCAACCATCTTGTGACCAGTGAAGGCGACCAGATCCGCGCCGAGCGCAGCCATGTTCACTGCCAGTTGCGGAACGGCCTGCGAGGCATCGACGACTACGGTGGCACCCACTTCATGACCGAGGGCAGCGATCTGACTGATCGGGTTGATGGTGCCCAGCACGTTCGACACATACGTCACGGAAATGATCTTGGTTCGCTCGTTCAGCAGCCCCTCCGCGGCAGCCTTGTCCAGGTCGAGCCGCCCCTCCTCGGTGACGTCGAACCAGCGCAGCACCGCACCGGTACGCTGTGCCAGCAGTTGCCACGGGACGATGTTGGAATGATGCTCCATAACTGAGATGACGATCTCGTCGCCTGGACGCAGCGAGGCTCCGAGGGTGTATGCACAAAGGTTCAAGGCCTCGGAGGCGTTCTTGGTGAATACGACTTCCTCTGAGCGTCGGGCACCGATGAACTGCGCCAGGTACGCGCGCGCGCCCTCGAACGCTTCAGTCGCCTCAGCCCCCAACATGTGCATGGCGCGAGCGACGTTCGCGTTGTGGTTGAGATAGTGATCTTCAATCGCCTCGACCACGACTCGCGGCTTCTGCGAGCTGTTGGCACTGTCGAGGTAGATCACGGGAATCCCGCCCACGGTCCTTTCCAAGATCGGGAAGTCGGCGCGGATTGCCTCCACATCAAAAGCGATCGGCTCTTCCGCCAGCGCCAGACTGCCCGCCGGGACTTCCGAGAGATCTGTGGTGACCGGGTACTCCGGCCCACCGTTGAGCGACATGATTGCTACTCCGCCCCCGCCGTCGCAGCCGCGCGTACGTACCGGTCGTAGCCCTCGGCTTCTAGCCGCTCAGCCAGCTCATGGCCCCCCTGCTCGGCTACCCGACCGGCCACGAACACGTGCACGTAGTCCGGCTTTATGTAGCGCAGAATCCGGATATAGTGGGTGATCAACAAAACTCCCCGATCGCCTTGCGCGGCGAAGCGGTTCACCCCGCCCGCAACAACGCGCAGTGCGTCGATGTCGAGCCCGGAGTCAGTCTCATCCAAGATCGCGAACCGCGGATTCAGCAGCTCGAGCTGGACGATCTCATGCCGCTTCTTCTCCCCGCCCGAAAAGCCCTCGTTGAGGCTCCGGCTGGCGAAGTCGGGGTCCATCTGAACCCGTTCCATCGCCGCATTGACCTCTTTCACCCAGGTACGCAGCTTCGGGGGCTCTCCGTCGAGCGCGGTCTTGGCCGAACGCAGGAAGTTCGACACCGATACACCGGGCACCTCGACCGGATACTGCATGGCCAGGAAGAGACCCGCCCGAGCCCGTTCGTCGATCGTGAGCGAGAGCAGGTCCCGACCGTCGAGGGTGACGCTGCCTGAGGTGATGCGGTACTTCGGGTGACCGGCAATGGAGTACGCCAAGGTCGACTTGCCCGAACCATTGGGTCCCATGATCGCGTGTATCTCGCCACTGCTGACCGTCAGATCGACCCCTTTCAGGATCTCCTTCGGGCCCGTATCGGTATCGACCGAAACGTGAAGATCACTAATTGCCAGAGTGGACATGACGAATCAGAACTCCTGTGCGTAAGTAGGTGCAGCGGTGGGATCCAGCGGCGCTGAAACATCGACCATGACATCGTCGCCCTCGACGAGGCAGCGGTAGATCGGGACTGGCTCCGTCGCCGGTAGACCGATCGGCTCTCCAGTGCGCAGATCGAAGCGGGACCCATGAAGGTAACACTCGATCTCGCCGTCGCCAACGTCTCCCTCCGAGAGCGGGATCTGGGCGTGCGAGCACTCGTCGTAGATGGCGTAGAAGGAACCGCTGCTATGCACAATGGCCAGGTCCAAACGGTTGCCATTCCGCGGTACCTCGACCGGGATAGCAGACTCCGGCGGGACATCATCCACAGAGCAAACGCGAACCAGGGCACTCACGATGGCAGTCCTATGTTGATCGCCAACTCCGCTTCAACCGCCTCGAGCAACCGCTTCTCGATCTCTGGTACGCCCACCTTCCGGATGATGTCGGCGAAGAACCCATGAACCACCAGACGACGGGCCTCGGCCTCGTCGATACCGCGGCTGCGCAGATAGAACAGCTGTTCATCGTCGAAACGGCCGGTTGTCGACGCGTGGCCGGCACCCTCGATCTCCCCGGTCTCGATCTCCAGATTCGGCACCGAGTCGGCACGGCATCCGTCGGTCAGCACCAGGTTCTTGTTGGACTCGTAGGTGCTGATGCCATCGGCAACCTTCCGGATCAGAACGTCCCCGATCCAGACAGTGTGTGCTCCCTGTCCCTGCAACGCGCCTCGATAGTCCACATTGCTGCGGGTGTGCGGAGCGTTGTGGTCGACGAACAGCCGATGCTCCAGATGTTGCCCCGCGTCGGCGAAATACAGGCCTAACAGCTCCGCCTCTCCGCCCGGATCAGCGAAGTCGACGGAGGAGGAGATCCGGACCAAGTCGCCGCCGAGGCTGACCAGCGCCTGCCGGTAACTCGCGTCGCGGCCAATGCGGGCATGTAGGTGGGCAAGATGGACGGCATCGTCGTCCCAGTCCTGCACCGAGACCAGCATCAGAGATGCGCCGTCACCGACGATGATCTCGGCGTTCCCGGCGCGGGTTGTCGAGCCCTGGTGCTGGAGCACGATAGTGGCTCGGGCGTTGGCGCCGATGTCGATGACCAGGTGGTTGAAGACCGCCGCATCGCTGCCCGCGCCGAAAACGTTCAGCAGCACAGGCTGGTCCAACTCGTGGCCGGCTGGTACCGAAAGGACGCGGGCCTGGTCGAACGAATCCCAGGCCTGGGCTGCAACACGGTCGTTGGGGATATAGATCCTGCCCAGCCGCGGATCGTCGCGGTCCACCAACTCCCAGCGGACCGTCGGTGGCGCCTCCACCTCTACGCGCGCGCGGCCCCCCGGCACGAAGGTGCCGTCGTGCAGACCCCTCAGCCGCTTCAGCGGTGTGAACCGCCAGGCTTCCTCTCGCCCGGTCGGCACCGGATGGTCGCCGAGATCGAAGGAGCCTGGCGGGTGCAGGCGGCTGCCCCCCTTGCGGGTGCTCTCCACCGCATCGGCCACCCGGGCGGCAGCCTGATCGAGCAAGGTCACGTCGAGAAGTCTCTTTCTGGTTCCGTTGGGTGAGGTTCAGCGATGCGCAATCAGCCGACCGCACCCTCCATCTGCAGTTCGATCAGCCGGTTGAGCTCGAGCGCATATTCCATCGGAAGCTCGCGCGCAATCGGCTCCACAAATCCGCGGACGATCATGGCCATCGCCTCGTCCTCGCCGAGGCCTCGGCTCCTCAGATAGAACAGTTGATCTTCGCTGACCTTGGACACAGTCGCCTCGTGGCCCATAGACACGTCGTCCTCGCGTACATCGACGTAGGGGTAGGTGTCGGAGCGGCTGATGGTGTCAACCAGCAGTGCGTCACACTTCACGGTGCTTGCCGAGTGATGAGCACCTTCCTGCACCTGGACCAGGCCACGGTAGGACGTACGTCCCCCATTTCGAGCCACCGACTTGGAGATGATCGAGCTCGAGGTGTGCGGCGCGCAGTGCACCATCTTGGACCCCGCGTCTTGATGCTGACCCTCGCCGGCAAAAGCGACCGACAGGGTCTCACCGCGAGAGTGCTCTCCCATGAGGTAGACCGCCGGGTACTTCATCGTGACCTTGGACCCGATGTTGCCGTCGATCCATTCCATGGTCGCGCCCTCTTCACAGGTGGCCCGCTTGGTGACGAGGTTGTAGACGTTGTTCGACCAGTTCTGGATGGTCGTGTACCGCACGCGGGCGTTCTTCTTCACGATGATCTCCACTACCGCGGAGTGCAGCGAGTCGGAGGAGTAGATCGGCGCAGTGCAGCCCTCGACGTAGTGCACGTACGCGCCCTCGTCGACGATGATCAAGGTCCGCTCGAATTGGCCCATGTTCTCGGTATTGATCCGGAAGTAGGCCTGCAGCGGGATCTCCACGTGGACGCCCTTCGGCACATAGATGAACGAGCCGCCGGACCAGACTGCGGTGTTGAGGGACGCGAACTTGTTGTCCCCGACCGGGATGACGGTACCGAAGTACTCCTTGAAGAGGTCCTCGTGCTCCTTGAGCCCGGTGTCGGTGTCGAGGAAGATCACGCCCTGGCGCTCGAGCTCTTCGTTGATCTTGTGGTAGACCACTTCTGATTCATACTGAGCCGCCACACCAGCCACCAGCCGTGCCTTCTCCGCCTCGGGGATGCCTAGCCTGTCGTAGGTGTTCTTGATATCGGCCGGAAGCTCGTCCCAAGACGTCGCCTGCTTCTCGGTGGAGCGCACGAAGTACTTGATGTTGTCGAAGTCAATGTCGCCTAGCTCGGCCCCCCAGGTGGGCAACGGCTTGCGGCCAAAGAGCCGGTGGCCCTTGAGCCGCAGATCAAGCATCCATCTCGGCTCGTTCTTGAGCCGGGAGATATTGGCGACTATCTCAGGCGTCAGGCCACGCTGCGCCGAGGCTCCGGCAACATCGCTATCGGCCCAGCCCCACTCATAGTGACCGAGGGCAGCCAGATGTTGATCTTGGGTCTGGCCGGTACCGACCGGTCGGGTGACAGTGGGATCCTGAGTCTGGGTCATAATGATGGCCTTTCGGATGGGGTCATATCGGACGTGCTGCTGCGGACATGCGGAACATGAGTTGTGCACACACCATCGCCGTGCGCGATGGTGGCGAGCCGCTGTACGTGGACACCGAGCAGGCGTGAGAACGCAGCGGTCTCGACCTCGCAGATCTGGGGAAAGCGCTCGGCCACATGCGCCACAGGGCAGTGATGCTGGCAGAGCTGCTCCCCGATGACTGACGGCAGGGTGGAGGCCACATAACCGTCTTCGGTGAGCGCGACCGCGAGAGCCTGGGCCTTTGTGGTGCCCGGTGCGGCGTTTGCCATCCGATCTCGGTACCGCTTCTCGCCCCGAGCCATTCGCGTCTCAGCGAAGCGCGTCACAGCGTCAGGGCCCGCCGAGGTCGCCAGAAAGTCCAGCGCCTCGACAGCGATGTCGTCGTAGGCGGTGTAGAACACCGAACGCCCGGCATCGGTCAGCACAAAGTCCTTCGCAGGTCGGCCGCGGCCGCGGGCACCGTAGATGCGCTGCTCACGCGCCTCAACATGGCCGGTGGCGAGCAACACGTCGAGATGTCGACGAATCGCCGCCGGGGTCAACCCCAGCCGCTCCGCCAACTCTGCGGCAGTTGAGGGGCCGTGCTCAAGGATCGAACTGGCCACCCTATGGCGCGTAGAGGCATCGGTTTCTGCGCTCTGAGGAACCCCAGCGGCACCTGAAGTGACCCGCTGGTAGTTTTTCACAACGCCAGTGTGCCTTAATTCGGCAAGGGTGTTCAAATAAGGCACGCCTTAGTACTCACGAGCACGCTCATCGCGAGCCCCAGTTCCAAGTCGGCTGCTGCAGTGGACCAGCATCACCCTCCAGGGTTGTCGCACCAAAGTCCTTCACGAGACGCAGCGGTCGGGCGCCAGGCGCGGTCAACGCCTCTACCAGCCTTCGCGCATGGGTAACCACGACGATTTGGGTTTGCTCGCTCGCGCGAGCGATCAGCCGGGCAAGTGCCGAAAGGAGATCGGCGTGCAGGCTGGTCTCTGGTTCGTTCAGCACCATGAGCGACGGCGGTCGGGGGCTTAGGAGCGCGGCAACCAGTAGCAGGTAGCGCAGCGTGCCGTCGGAGAGCTCGGCTGCGCTGAGCGGCCGCAACAAGCCATGAGCGTTCAGCTCAAGGTCGAAGCGGCCGCGGGTCTCCATCACCTGGAGACTTGATCCCGGAAAAGCATCCTCGATCGTGCCGTTGAGGGCGTCCGCGTCGCCGATCTCGATGATCGTTTGCAGCGCGGCAGCGAGGTCTCGGCCGTCCGCATCCAGCACCGGAGTGCGGGTGCCAATCTGACTCTGCCGAGGTGGGGAATCGGCGTCCGTTCGAAACTGGTCATAGAACCGCCAGTTTCGAATCTGGTCCCGCACTGCCAGCAGCTCTGGTGCTCGCACCGGATCGAGCACCTCAGTGAGCACGCTCTCGTACGGTCGGAGCATGCCTGCGAAGTTCTCCCACGAATCGACGCTCGAGGTGCCGCGGAGTTCGACGAGGGTCCGCTTTCGTTTGACAAGCACGCTGGCGGGTCGCATGACCGGCCCGCTCCACACCACTTCGCGCTTGATCTCGGGATCAAGGTTGAACGCCGATGATTCGTTGCGAGTTGGCAGGCCAAGATCGATCAAGTACGAAAAGTCGTCGGACGCGAAGCCCATCTGCAGACTTATCGGCCCTGACCGCACGGTGCCCTGGACGGGATGTCGCCCGGAGCGGACCGCCGCTCCGAGGCGTTCAGGCCCGGCCCAGAGAACTGACTCAAGCCCGCCTTCGCGGGCCACTGATGAGATAACCCGACCCGACGCGCAGTCCGCCAACAGTCGGAGGGCGCGATAGAGGTTGGACTTGCCGGTGCCGTTTGCTCCTGTGATCACATTGAGCTGCTCCAGGGGGAGACGTAAGTAGCGCAGGGATCGGTAATTCTCGATCGCGATTGTTGATAGCACCTGGTGAATCCTGGGGTCAGTGACGATCAGCCAGGGCTCGTCTCAGGGACCACGTCTCGCGCCAGGGCGGTCAGCTCGCGGGCGAAGGCTCCGGGCTCCTCCCAGGCAGTGAAATGACCACCCGTACGCAGCTCAGTCCACCGAACGATTCGGAAGAAGCGCTCAGCAAATTGTCGAGGCGCAGGCACCATATCTTTGGGAAAGATCGTCACTCCGGTCGGCACGGTGACTTTGTCGTCGCTGCCGGGCTCGTACTCTGACGGCCATCGGGTGTGCTGCAATCGCGCCCGAAGATCGTCCAGAGCCGCATCCTGCACTCCGAAGCGTCGATCTGACATGGCACCCAGCCTCTCATTCGGCACTGACAGTGCTCGATTGCTCGCTCCGCTCGCGGCGCATCGTGCTTTAGAACCGAT
>DATHIJ010000538.1:0-3858 GCA_035489975.1 Propionibacteriaceae bacterium
CGGGTTCAATGCCGTGGAAAGCGGCTTCGCCTCCAATGGGTACGGCGATCGATCGCCCGGCGGTTATGGGCTGCTGGCGGGGCTCATCATCGAGATCGTCATCACCGAGGAACGTCGCGGCGAGGATCGCTGCTCCACATCCCATGAACACCAGCAGGAACGTCCCAAGGAATTCAGCGCCCAGTTTCGCAGCCAACGACGGTTCCTGCATGTGGCTCTCCCTACCTATTGCGGCCTGAATTGGCGATTCTAGGGGTATCCGGCGAACGTCACGCTTGGACCTTCATACAGCGGACTCATTCGGGGATAGGCGGCGGTAGCTGACGAAGCTGTAACCATCGTGCGACTCCCGGCTGGTTTCGATCCAATCGGCGGGATCGATTCTCGGAAATGTGACCTCGCCATCCGGATTTTGGTCGACTTCGGTTACCTCCAGGCCGGTGAGCCGATCCCATGCGGCTAGGTAGATCTCCCCGCCACCGGCGACGAAAATTGTCCGAGGATTCAGCTGCAGCGCCTGGTCGAACGCCTCATCCACAGACGGAACCGCGCGTACGCCGTCGCCTCGCCACATCCGATCCCGGGTGATCACGAACGTGATCCGACCCGGCAGCGCCCGGCCTATGGAGTCGTACGTCTTGCGGCCCATGATCAGCACGTGCCCCATAGTCAAGGCCTTGAACCGCTGCCAGTCTGCCGAGATCCGCCACGGTATGTCGTTCCCCGCACCAATGACACCGTTGGCCGCAACGGCGGCGATCCCGATGATCTCGGGCATTGATCAGACTGCGATCGGCGCTTTGATGCCCGGATGTGGGTCGTACCCCTCGATCGTGATGTCGGAGAGGGTGAAATCGTCGATCGACCTGACTCCAGGATTCAGCAGAAGTCTCGGCAGTTGGCGTGGCTCGCGGCTCAACTGCAGCCTGGCTTGGTCACGGTGGTTCAAATACAGATGTGCATCGCCAAGGGTGTGCACGAAGTCGCCGACCTCCAAGTCGCAGACCTGGGCGACCATGTGGGTCAGCAGTGCGTAGGAGGCGATGTTGAACGGGACGCCGAGAAAGATGTCGGCTGAGCGCTGATAAAGCTGGCAGGACAGCCGGCCTTGTGCCACGTAGAACTGGAATATCGCATGACAAGGTGGCAGCGCCATGTCAGCCAGATCGGCGACGTTCCAGGCGCTGACGATGTGTCGGCGCGAATCCGGAATGGTCTTGATGGAATTGATCACACCGGCGAGCTGGTCGATATGGCCTCCGCCGGGAGTCGGCCAGGACCGCCATTGGTAGCCGTAGATGGGCCCGAGCTCACCATCAGCGTCTGCCCACTCATCCCAGATGGTCACTCCCTGCTCGTGAAGCCACTTGACATTGGTCGTGCCCTGAATGAACCACAACAGCTCAGCGATGATCGACCTCGTGTGAAGCTTTTTGGTCGTGAGCAGCGGAAATCCCAGACGCAGGTCGAAGCGCATCTGGTAGCCAAAGGTGCTGAGTGTCCCAGTCCCGGTCCGGTCGCTCTTCTCCGCGCCATGTGTGAGGACGTGGTCCAGCAAATCGAGATAGCTCTTCACAGCTCATCCCTCCTGTTCAACGACATCTCAGCTGAGCTGGCCGATGGAGCGACAGGCTCCAGCCGCCGCATTTCCGCTACTAGCACGGGCAGGATGGCACGAACGGCGCGCCCACGATGGCTGATGGCATCTTTGACTGACGGCTCGAGTTCGCCGTTGGTCATCGTGTACCCGTCGGCGACGAACAGCGGATCGTAGCCGAACCCATGATGACCCGCCGCACTGACAGCGATGCGGCCTTGCATCTCCCCGAGACGGATGTGCTCGGTACCGTCAGCGAGCACCAGCGCCATGGCACAGATGAACCGCGCAGTCCGCTCGGGTGGCGCTACGTCCTCCAGCTGGCGCAGCAGTAGTGCGTTGTTCTCCTCATCGCTGGCGCCGGGTCCGGCCCAGCGCGCCGACCGTACGCCGGGCATCTGGTTGAGTACGTCAACCGCAAGTCCCGAGTCATCGGCCAACGCCGGCAGGCCGGTGGCCGCGACACAGGCCCGAGCCTTGAGGAGGGCATTGCCCTCGAAGGTGCGCTCGCTCTCAGCCGGCTCGGGGTAAGCAGCGACGTCGGACAGTCCCAAGACCTGTATGTCGGGCGCAGCTGCCGCCACTATGCGCCGCAGTTCGGCCAGCTTCCCGACGTTCCTGGTGGCCAGCACGACCTGCTGGCGTGTCATGCGCCCGGAGCCTGTCGACGGGCGTAATCGGCGGACTTCGACAAGCTCAGCCCAGAGTGTGCGATCGTCATCATGCAGCAAGCGCGGCACGCTGCAGCTCGGTCAGCTGCGCGCAGCCGGCGGCGCCGAGATCGAGTAGCTCGTCAAGCAGCTTCCGATCAAAGGGAGCGCCCTCAGCTGTTCCCTGGACCTCGATGAAGGCTCCGTCACCGGTCATCGCGACATTCATGTCCGTGTCAGCCGCCGAGTCCTCGGTGTAACACAAGTCCAACATCGAGAGGCCGTCGACCACGCCGACCGACACGGCTGCAACGGATCCAGTCAGCGGTTCGGCTGTCAGCAAGTCGCGGTCGCGGAGCCAGCTGACCGCATCCGCGAGTGCCACGTAGGCGCCTGTGATCGAGGCAGTTCTGGTGCCGCCGTCTGCCTGCAACACGTCGCAGTCCAACACAATGGTGTTTTCACCGAGAGCCTGGTAGTCGATGATGGCGCGCAGACTGCGACCGATCAGCCGGCTGATCTCGTGGGTACGGCCGCCAATCCTGCCACGCACCGACTCCCGGTCGGTACGGGTGCTTGTCGCCCTCGGCAGCATCGCATACTCGCTGGTCACCCAGCCGAGCCCCGAACCCTTACGCCAGCGCGGAACACCCTCGGTCACGCTCGCTGCGATGAGTACCCGAGTCTGGCCGAACTCCACGAGCACCGAACCCTCCGCCTGACCCAGCCATCCTCGGGTGAACTTGACCTCTCGAAGTTGATCATTGCTACGTCCGTCGGCTCGAGAGGTCACCACGCCACCTTATTCAACCTAACCGGCCAACGACGTCCCAGACAGCTCCAGGCTTCGCGAGCGAGATGGGCCCATCGAAGTGAGGTGACGCCTGGGCCAAGACACGATCGGGCTCATACCACGGTGGAATGTGGGTCAGTACGACCGCACCAACGCCGGCGGCTTGGCCGGTTCCGGCGGCTTGTGGGCCTGACAGATGCATCCCATCAGGATTGCCTGGCTGGTCGAGGAACGCCGATTCCACTAGGAGCAAGTCGACCCCGTGGGCCAGCTGTACCAGGGCCTCAGTCGGGCCGGTGTCGCCGGAGTACACCATCGCACCGCCACCTGGAACGTCCTCCTCGACACGAATGGCGTACGCCTCCACCGGATGAGCGACGCGAACGGTGCGGACGGTAAACGGCCCGATCCGCTGGCTGGGCTGCCACAGCCGCCAGTCGAAATGCTTGGCCACGGATGGGCCGTGCTCACTGACCGCGCCGGTGCTATATGGGACCTCATACGCCTGGGCGATCCGCATAGCAGCGTTGGAAGGGCCGTAAACCGGGCGGCGCGGCCAAGGGGCACTTGGCGAGTAACACGCAGCAACGTAGTAGCCGCAAAGGTCAAGGCAGTGGTCGGCATGCAAATGACTCAGCGCCATGGCATCCAGCTCACGCGGGTCGAGGTAGCGGTAGAGGGCACCCATCGCGCCGGGACCGAAGTCGAGCAGCAGCGAGAAAGTCCGATCCTGGTACGGCGCCTGCACCAGGTAGCTGGAGGCTGGCGAGTCAGGCCCGGACAGTGAGCCGCTGCAGCCGACGATCGTCAGTTTCATC
>DATHIJ010000539.1:0-3745 GCA_035489975.1 Propionibacteriaceae bacterium
ACCCTGAGCTGTGCTGGCCAGGTACGGGCATCCGGGCCGCAGGCCTCGCCGGCCAATACCTGCCCGGCACCGGGCGCTGCTCCGTCGGAAGGTTGCTGGCAAGCCATCTTGCCGGTGGGAAGCGGCGGCTATCCGGCCGATCCTGGTTCGGAGAACACACCCTTATGGGAGCCGGGACGGTTTCCTCTGACGCTGACCCCGCACATCGCGTACGACGAGGCACTCTGGATGACGGCACAGACCCGCGCGTACTCTTCGCCCGATGGTCTGACCTGGACTGAGCACCTCAAGACTGATTGGGGCGAACGGATCTATGACTCAATCGTCTATTTCAAAGGCCGGCTATGGATGTATGGCGGCCTCGATTACCCGGCACGCACGCTGCTGAACGAGATCTGGTCCTCCTCAGATGGCATCACATGGTCGAAGGTCGGCGCCGCGGGTTGGACCCCACGTGGCAATCAGACTGTCGTCGTCTACCGTGATCGGCTCTGGCTGTTCGGAGGAGCGGACCATATTGCCGACGACCGCTCCACTGACGGCTTCTTGAATGACGTCTGGGTTTCTGACGACGGCGTCAACTGGACTCTCGTGACGCCCGCCGCTCCCTGGTCGCCTCGCGACAAGGCCGGTGTCGTTGTCTTCAATGACGAGCTCTACCTGCTCGGCGGGCAGGGTCTCGCTGACGTGTGGCGTAGTTCGAACGGCCGCGACTGGACTCGCTTGGTGGCTGAGGCCGACTGGGGCCCTCGCCATGACTTTGCCCGCGTCGTCTACGACGATCGGATGTGGGTCTTCGGCGGCTGGACTGACCGCTCCACCAATGCCCTCAATGACGTGTGGTATTCCCCCGACGGGACGAGCTGGAGTCGCCAAACTGATCATGCCCGATGGGGACCAAGATCACCGGTGGCGGTTGTCTTCCAGGACAAGATCTGGATCTACAGCGGCAAACACACCGGCGCCGACGACAACTGGGGCGGCGACCTGTGGCAGATGACCACAGGCTAGTGACGAGTACGCCAGCTTCCTGGTGCACAGTGCGTGCAGAGAAACTGGCTGCGTGCCGATTCAATTTCCGATCAAGACGGCCAGGTTGACCATTCGGCCGATGCGGCTTGACGATGCCGCGGCGCTGCTCGCTGTCTATGGCGATATTGAAACCATGCAGCATCTCAGCTCGGATCTGCCAGCCACCGTTGCCGAAGCGCGCGAATGGGTGCATACCAAGATCGACCTTTTTGATCGGGATGATCAGTTGAGCCTATGGACGGTGATCCACACCGAGTCGGGACAGATCGTGGGTGACGTCGGCCTCCAGCATGAGGACTACGGTGCTGGGCCGGTCGTTGGCCTCGGCGGACGCGGCAACCGGCAGTTCTGGCGTCAGGGACTGGGCTTCGAGGCGGCGAAGGCAACCATAACTGCCGGATTCGAGCAGCTAGACCAGCCAGCCATTGGCGCCGAAACACGGCCTGAGAATCTCCCAGCCCGAGCACTATTGACAAAACTGGGCATGCAACGAGCCGGAACCAACACTCAAGGCTGGCCGGTCTACATGATCACTCGCGAAGACTGGCTGGGCACTTCGGGAACCGCACTTAGCGCAACTTAGCGCCACCTACTTGGACTCCGCGGCATCTGCAGATGAGGCAGAGTCCAAGTAACTGGTGCTAGGTGGCATCGAGTGACCTAGACGACCAGAGTCCTCGTCTCCCAGGTTCCGTCGCCGAGCAGCGTGAGCTCGTTGCTGTGAAGGGCCTCGAGAGTGCTGCGGTGCCCGACGCTGACAATCGTGCACTCGGGCAGCCGCTCCCGTACCAGCTCGTAGATCGCATGCTCCATGCCCTCGTCGAGCGCGGAAGTTGTCTCGTCGAGGAAGATCAGCGACGGCCGTGAGAGCAAGATGCGGCCGAACGCGAGTCGCTGCTGCTCTCCGGGTGACAGCGTCCTGGACCAATCACTCTCAACATCCAAACGCTCGGCCACGTGCCCGAGCTGCACCGCACGCAGCACATCCCGGGCGTCGTCGTCGCTGAGCTCCTCGCCGGGCGCAGGGTAAGCGAGTGCGGTCCGCAACGTGCCGAGCGGCAGGTAAGGCTGCTGCGCACAGAACATGATGTTGCCTGGCTCGGGCTTCTCGATCGATCCTTCGACATACGGCCAGAGCCCAGCCAGGCTGCGCAACAGGGTGGTCTTGCCGCTGCCGGATTGACCCTTCACGAGCAGAGACTCTCCACCTGCCACGTCAAGATCCAGATCCTCCAGTAGCGCCCGGCCATCCGGGAGGCGTACGTCAAGGTCGTTTACGCCCAACCCAGTTGCCCGCTCCGCAACCGTTGGCCTTGGCAAGGCGCGGGATTCTTCATTGGCGTCCAGCAGCCCCGTAAGCCGATTCAGCGACGCCCGGTAGCTAGCGAAGTCGTCGTAGGCGAGCCGGAAGAACGACAGGGCTCCTTGAACCTGCGCGAATGCGTTGGCGGTCTGGGTGACATCGCCGAGGGTGATCTGCTGGCTGAAGTACCGCTGAGCCTGGATGACGTACGGGAACACCACAGCGATCTGGCTGATCACCAGGTTGAATCCCTGGAACTTCAGGCTCCGGAACACGATCGCCCAGGTGTTGGCGATGACCGCCGCGAAGCGTCCCAACAGCCCGGCGTTCTCCACCTGCTCCCCCCGGTAGAACGCAATGCTCTCCGAGTTGTCGCGGACCCGCACCAGGGCGTAGCGGTAGGAGGCCGTAAGAAGCTCGTTCAGAAAATTCAGACGGATCAGCGGCCTGCCGATCCGGAAGGCGAAAACCGTCGCGATGATCACATAGATGTAGGCGAGGAAGACCATCCCTCGGGGAATTTGAATCCCGAAGACCGCGAGCGGACCTGACAGCTGCCAGAGAATGATGGTGAAGGAGACCAGCGAAACAGCAGATGACACCGCCCCTAAAGCCAACGTTTGTGAGTCCGAGGCGAAAGACGTGACGTCTTGCTGGATGCGTTGATCGGGGTTGTCGACCGGTGTGCTGACGAACCTGCCACGGTGATACGCGGCATCACCCAGCCAGTCACCGAGCATCCGCTGGTTGAGCCATAGCCGCCAGTGAATGATCTGTGCTTGACCGATGTAGAACGTCACCAGCACGAGGACGACGTTGATTGTCGCCAAGATTCCGAAGATGAAGATGGACCTCCAGAACGCGGCGGCGTTGAGCTCCTGCAATGCGGTGAACAGGTCGTTGCCCTGGAAGGACAGGATGACATCGAGCCGGACAGACACCACGGTCAGCAGCAGCAGCAAGGCAACGGTCAAGATCGGACGCCAGCTGAGCCAGGTGCGCTGACGCGGGATGAAGTACATACCCGACAGGCGCCAGAACTGTCGACCCCACCGCATACGCCGAATCAGAAACCAGCCCACCAGCGCGAAGCCGACCAGTGTAAAAAGGAAAACCCTTGCAATCCACAGCAGGCTGGTCAACCACTCGGTTGACCAGTTGATCGACTCCATACATCCTCCAAGCTTTGGCCTACCCAAGGTCGGCGCTTACGTTACGCCGGTAAACACTCCCACGGGGTATTCGGTGACCAGGGAGCGTTCGCCGATCAGGCCAGGCGCCTGCCTGCTATTCCGATGCCTACGCTTCGCGCAGCCGCCGACGTTCGCTGCGCCGCTCGACAAGCGAGTAGAGCACCGGTACGAGAAGCAGGGTGAGTACCGTCGACGAGACCAAACCACCAATGACCAC
>DATHIJ010000540.1:0-8351 GCA_035489975.1 Propionibacteriaceae bacterium
CGCTCGATATCTCGCAAATTCTCTCACGGTGGAGGCACGATCACCTGCGCGCTCCACCCGCTCCGGCACCGTTGCGTCAACTCACGAGGATTGCAATCAGCACCGCAACAACCACCGTGTTCAGCAGCAGACCGAGCACACTATGCACGCTGATGAGCTTGCGCATAGGGCTGCTGACGATGGTCGTATCTGTGGTGCCAAAGGTCGCTGAACACCCGATCGCGAGGTAGACGTAGTCCGAGAACACGGGCTCTGCCGAGCCTGGAAACTTAAGGCCGCCTTGTTCGATGTCACGACGCGCGTACTGCAAAGCGAAGCTGAAAGTGATGACCATCCAACACGTCACCACGGTGCCCGCTGCGAGGGCCAAGACGAGGTCGGTGGCGTCGTCACGACTGAGCACGGCAGTGACGATCGTCACGAACGCGACCAGCGCGATGACGACCGGCCAGCCGGGACCGCCGCCGCCAGCCAGCAACCACCTTTTGACGGGGGAAGCCGGGAGTGGCTTCGCCAGCACTCGTCGTACCAGCTCGGCTCGGTCGCAGCGAGAGAAGGCACGCAAGCCGAGCACAAGATAAGCAATCGCGAACGCATTCCAGGCTGTCAACCTTGCGCCGAACAAAAACTCGAGCTCGAACTGGGCCTCAGTCGGCGTTGGCCGGGTCCCCGTAACCTGCAGCGCGATCACAATGATCTCGAACACCAGCCCGACGAACAGGCCAACCCCAACCGATACCCAGAGCCGGAAAACATCGGAGCATGAGTGCGGCACCTTAGCCGGGCCGCTTGGCTTGGTCTTATGCCTCGGCTCTGTCTCGTCGCCAGGCTGTGTCTTGGCGCTCGCCCGGGTCACGTTCACTCCTGCCATGGTTGCCTTGGGGTCGGTATCGGGTCAAGCGTGATATGAAGTCGGCGTGCCCGTGATTCTGTACGCCGAATTCACTGCCAATCCGGGATCTGAGTCTCAGGTTCAGACGCTCATCTCCGACCTCGCCCAGAAGGTGCGCCAGGAGCCTGGCAATACTAAGTTCACCATCTACTTCGAACGCGACAACCCGCGTAAGTTCTTTGTCTTCGAGGAGTACCTCGATGACGCCAGTTTCGAGGCGCATATTGGTGCCGAGTACGGAGCCATCTTCAACCGTCGGCTCGGTAGCCTCATTGAAGAGGGCGCGTCGCAGCTGACTTTTCTTACTAGGTTCGATCCGGCCTGAGCAAGTGCCGACGGCCGAGGAGCGGGAGGCGGCCCAGGTGAGCATGGTCAAGTCGGCGTTGCGCCATGTCAGGTGGCAGCGTCTCGCCAGCCTTGCGTGGCCCGGGCGGCCCAGCCGATGGCGAGACGTACCAGGCCGGCTACGCCCCACCATCGTCAACGTGATCCGCCTGACGACCGCCGCGGTGCTCTCGTACTTGCTCACTTTGGCCACCACGAGCGGCGCGATCGATCTGACCGGACCACTCACCGCACTGCTCGTCATGCAAGCCTCCGCTTACTCGACCCTCAAGATGGGTGCGATCAGAGTGGGCGCGGTCTTGGCGGGAGTTTTGGTCGCGACACTGGTGTCAATCTGGATCGGCCTCACCTGGTGGAGTCTGGGCGCGGTCATCGCCGCCTCGTTGATACTGGCAAAGATCTTCCGGCTCGGCGAGCAGGCGATGGAGGCGCCGATCAGTGCCATGTTGATCCTCGGCGTCACCAATCCGAATGTGGCAGCCGAGATCAGAGTGTTGAACACCTTGATCGGCGCCGGAGTTGGGGTCGCCTTCAATCTCATCTACCCGCCGGCATTGCCCACCAGACGTGCAGGTCGAGCGGTCATCAGCGCCGCTGAGGCGGCAGCCGCTCCGCTCGACGCCGCGAGCAGAGGCCTCGCGAGAGGCCCGATCAATCGCGAGCAGGTACAAGACTGGCTGGACCGGGTGCACGCCGGGACCCTGCGCCTGAAGTCGGCCACCGACACAGTCGCCTCGTTGAAGGACAGCCGGCGTTTCAATCCGCGCGCGATCGGTACTACCGACATCGAGCCGGTGTTGGCGAGTGGACTGCGTACGTTGGAAAGCTGCCTGCTCTCGATCCGCGCCCTCTTCACGGTGCTGCTCGCCGAACTTCCCACCGAGGACAGGCCTGACGACCCGTACGGTGAGGAGTTGCGAGCCGCTTTTGCCGTAGTGCTGCACGATGCCGCGGACTGCATTCGAGCATTCGGCAGCCTGGTCCTTGCCGAAGTCGAGGAACGAGAGGAGGACGCTGAGCGGTCCCTCGATGAGAGCCTCGACATCCTCCGCGAAACCCAGACAGTTCTGACCGACCTGGTAACGGTCAACTTCCAGGAGAACAAATCTTCGTGGCTGCTGCGAGGATCCATCCTGGCGGCGGTCGAGCACGTGCTCAACCAGCTCAATCTCGAGGAGCACGTACGCGCCCGGCAGCTGTGGAAGGACGAGCAGCGGACCAGGCCGCTCGCCCAGCTGCCACCTATCGTCAACGCGGCTCTGCCCCACCCCGAGCGACCGTCGCTACGCGGACTGCCACGCGGTACGACCTGGCGCAGTGCATTCGCCAAGCGGGCCGATGAGCAAGATCATCTCGAGGATGTCGACCGCGCCGATGACTGAAAAGGGTCCGCGTCATCGAGCGCTGGAGGCTGGCCGAGTTTGCATTCGTTGCTGCCGACGCAATGTTGCGATCAGCAGCACCAGGGCGACGACCTGGCTGGCTGCGACGGCCACAATCAGCATGGGGAGTGATCGCTCATACAGTGCGCCAGCCATGACTCCACCGGCGATGGCGGCCGCGCCCTGAACAGCGGCGAAGACGCCGTACGCGGTGGCGAGTCTCGGGGCGGGGACGAGGTCGGCCACCAGCGCCTTGATCGTGGAGTCCAGAATTCCGCCAGCCACACCCCACAGCAGCACACCGGCTATGACGATCAGCGGCGAGCCGCTGAATGCCAAAACGGGCACGACGGACACCAGAAGCGGCAGGCCCAATAAGGCACCGCCCCTGGTGCGATCGAAGAGCCAGCCGGATCCGAGCGCGGCAAGTGCCGCCGCCCCCATGGCCGCTGCATAGATCAACGGAACGGCTGCGACCGGTACAACGTGATCTTGCGTGAGGTGGTAGGCGATGACGGCAAAGGTGACCAGGCCTCCACTGATTGCCGCTGAGGCAGCGGCAAACAGCCAGAACTCGCGTGGCAGCCGACCGGGCGAGGTCGACGGTTGTGGCGCTGGGCGGTCTGGCTCAGCGGTGACAGGATCGCCCATGCTGCGCCGAATCCGAACCAGCACGATTAGTGCCACAGCCCCGGGAACGACGAGTACGGCCATGGCCGGCCAGATCGATCCCGCCGCCGCGGCGATCACCGCGGCCACAAGGACGGGCCCGGCGACAGCGCCAATCTGGTCGAGCGCTTTGTGCACGCCGAAACCACGGCCGAGTCCGACGTCAGCCGCAGCGCGGGCCAACAGCGCGGTTTTGGCTGGGCTCCGGACCGCCTTCCCGAATCGCTCCCCCAGGATGAGGATGCAGGCCACCGCGAGCCCGGCGCCGGCCAGGAACGGCGTGATCGCCAGCGCCGGTACACAGATCGCGGTGAGCGCATAGCCGACGAAGGTGAGCGTCCAATAGCGTCCGCTGCGATCTGCCCACGATCCGAAAACAACGCGCAGCAGAAACGCCATGGCTTCGCCCGCGCCACTGACCAGCCCCACCAGGACTGCCGAGGCGCCTAGCGAAGCCAGCAATGGTCCGGTGACCGAGCGGGCACCCTCATACACCATGTCGGCGGCGAGGCTCACCACGCCGAATCCGACGACGGCACGCCACGGCGACCAGGACCGCCCAGCACTGCCAGAGGTGATTGGTGAGGCGACATCGCCGGAGGCGACCCTCCGGCTTGTCCCAGATTTCCTCACTTGTCCACGACCTGTGTCGAACTGGCTCGCGTGGCGCCCGAAGCGCGATCCTTCGGGATCTGCCGCTGACGCCGGTACTCCAGCCACGTCAGCGTGACGATCAGCACATCAAACGCAGTAAGCACCACCAGGGCTGCACTGGGCTGCAGCGCAATCCGATACAGCTGGTAGCCAATGAAGATCAACAAGACAGCGATCATGCACGGATACGCCCAGAGCTTGTTCAGCAGCAGCGCGATGACGAGGGCGATCTTGACGGCGCCATGGACCAACAGATATACAGCGCCAAAGATCACGGCACTCCCCGTGAGTCCGTTCGCTGTATGCAGCAGGTAGCGAGCGACAAGATCGTTCGGATCTTCCGAAAGCTCACCTCGAGTGAGTACCGCCACCAGATCATGAATGCTCTCAGGCGTTACGAAGAGCAGAAGCAGGCCCCCGATCAGCTCGGCAAGGCCGTTGATGCCTTTGCCGATGATGCCGATCGCAAAGAGACGGTCGAGCCAATCCTTGGGTCTGAACACTCGCTACTCGCCAGAGGTGCTGAGGGCCGCGTACACGCGTTCGGCGTAGGTTTCGAATCGTTCCTCGCAGAGCTTGAGGGCCGTGGCCGAGTCCGTTGTTGCCGGAATCGCAAGCAGATCGCGGCTGCGCAGCTCTCGATACCAGCGGCGTAGCCGGTCGAGGCTCTGCTCCTCTTCCTCGAGCTCGGCGAGTGTGTACTTGCCAAGCTGCTCCTCTTTGTCCAGTTCGGCCAGATACTTGCCACAGTCGGCGTCGAACTCGGCCCATTCCTCTTCGCGGGCGGCGGCGTACGACTGGTCAAGCCGGGCGACATCAATGTCCGCGAAGCCCTTCGCGGCGAGCAGCAACAAGGTCCCGCGGGCGGCTTCAACCAGGTCGGTCAAACGCTTCAGCAGGGGCCGCACCGCGGGCAAGTCCGGCACTGCCCACACTGCCTGCCCCAGCGCGATGGCGCCGGAGCGCCGCAGCTCACGCCACAGTGCCATCCGGTGACGCGCTGGCTGAGCTGGCAGCCGAGCGATCACGACAATCCATGAGCGAGCCTTGGCCGCATCCGCAGCATCTGTCACAATCGCCAAGTTACATCTGTAACCGAAGGCTTGATTACGGTCTCTTCAGTCGGGATTCCTCACGATTTCGGGCAGCCGGCACCACCGACTCGATGGTCTTCGCGACGATGCGGGCGTGTTCGCGATTGGAGATCAATGACTCGTGACTGGCGCCCTGCACAACCTCGAAGCTGGCGTCCTTGGTCAGTTCAGCGAGCTCACGCTGCAAAGCGGTCAGCAGCTCGCCGCCAAGTGGTTGTTCACTGACTGCGAGCACCGCCAACGGCAAGTCGCCAAGTGGCCCAGCGGCGTTCAGCTGCTCGCGGCTTACCGACCAGGAGCGGATCTGCGCGGCTTCAGTGGCAGCAAATCCAGGCAGCGCCGCGCCAGCCCGCAGTTCCGCTGCCTGCCTGGCTGGCAATCCGGCTGTGATGCCGCGCGAAAGGTTGAGCGCCCGCAGCACGCCCAGCCAGCCGAGCCAGCCGAAGATTCGCTGTGAGACCTCCAGCATCCGGTCCGCGTGCGGTGTCGGCCAGCGCACCCACTGGTCGGGATGGGATGCATCCACCAGGACCAATCCAGCGGTCAGGTCGGGATAAAGGTCTGCGAAAGCGCGGACGGGAAGGCCGCCGAAAGAATGGCCCGCGAGCACGTACGGCGCGTCGATCGCGGCCTCCCGCAGCGCGTCACGCAGCTCCATCGCAACGGTCTGGGCGTCCCGGGGACGGCGGCTGCGACGGCTCCAGCCAAGCCCGGCACGGTCGTAACTGACGCTTCGCACGACCGGAGCGAGTTCTTCTTGAACCCAGTACCAGTTCGGTGAGAACGAGCCCATGCCCGCCTCGAGCACGACAGTCGGTCCGTCGGAGTCAGCTCCGCGAACCTGGAGGTGGATCTGGCGGCCATCGACATGGACCAGCAAGCCTGGGGCTGGATACCGGCGACGATCACGAACCGTCAGCACTTGCTGGACTGCTGCCGCGGAGCCCATTGCTGCGACGGCAAGCAGCGCGGCGCTACGCCACCTCATCGGCTATCTCATCAATACGGAACATGTGCCATCTCCGGGCATCAAGATCTACGAACAACCCATCCACGAGGTCGTCCCCAGAGCGAAGCAGCGTGTTGTTCTGTGTCGGATCGGTGAGCTGCCAGTGGCGTCCTCGCAGGTCGTCCCAGGGGGCGCGTACCAGGCCAGCTGCTGTGCTTTCGCTCAGATTGACGACGATGAGCCACCGGGAATCACCCTCCCAGCACCAGGCGAGGAGGTTTTGATATCGATCGTCTCCTGGCCATCCCGACCGATCACACAGTTGCCAACTGCCGTACCGAAATGTCGGATCGGCCACGGCTGGCAGGAAGGTGCCATAGAAGTCACGGAGGGCTTCATCGGTCGACTCTTTCGGGTACCGGCCCAGAAACACCGGTAGGTGGATCGTCGCTCCCTCGATTTGGCCGTTGTGGACCAGCCGGGCGCCGGTCTGAGTCAGTGCGGCCACGGCGGCAACCTGCGATCGGGTGGAACCAAACGCCGACACGGCCCGCGGTTCATCATGATTCTCCACGAACCGTACGAGGCCGTGCTGGTATTCATCGTCGGCCGACAGGTGGAGCCGCACTTGCTCGGCGGGACCGTGCAGAATCCGGTCATAGAGCCGCTTGTCATAGCAGTAGTTGAAGCCTTGCTGCTGCAATGCCCACTCCAGGTCCCAGTAGGCCTCGGCCAGGAACAAGAATCCGGGATGCGCTTGCCGGACCGCAGGGATCACAGTTGGCCAGTAGTCGGTGTCCGGGGCGGGTCCAACGCGGTTACCCCAGGTCCGCGCGAAGACGTCATTCATCACCAGCATGGCCATATCGCAGCGCACGCCGTCACACTGGTCGGCGATCTCGATCAGTGTCTCGATCACCGCGGCACGCAGCGCCTGGGCAAACGCATTGAGCTGAACAACGTCCGGCCACGCGGGGAAATAGGGGTCGCGACCATTGGCCAGGATCCGACCGCCAATGTCGACGAACGAGGCCGGATCCCTGTCCAGGTCCGCGGTGATACCCGATACGAACACTTCCGGCTTGGCCCTCGTCCATGGATGATCAGGGGCCACGTGATTGGGCACGAAATCCAGGACGAGGCCAATGCCATGCGCCGCCAATGCCTGGCGCGCGCTAGCGAGGCCGGCCTGCCCACCGAAATGATCATCGACGACATAGCCGCGTACACAGTAAGGGGACCCGACGACATCTCCTGCTTGCCAATCAGGAAGAGCCTCTCCGAAGCTCGCCCGCAGGCCCGCGTTCGACAAGGCGATGGCGACGCCGGCCGGACTGCGTTGCCAGACACCCATCAGCCAGACGCCGTCGAATCCAAGATCGGCAATTTCCTGCCAGTAGCGATCCGGAACCGTTCCAAGATCGATAGCTATTCCCTCCTGCCTGCTGATCGCTTCCAGCCAAGGCCAGGTGTTGATCTCGTACAGCGAAGGGTTAGTGATCTTGTTCAAGTCCGAAGGCATGCAGCCCTGCTTCCCGATTAACGTCCTAGCCGGCCGGGCCCGCAGCGATGGTGGACACGTCGGGGGTTGTCGTCGTCTCGTCGTAGAAGATCATCCGGCGCACCCGGCGGGGTGGGTCGAGCAGCAGATCCGCGACCAGGGCGGTCCAGCCTGTTTGATGTGTGGCACCGAGGCCCGCGCCGTTGTCGCCGTGGAAGTACTCGTTGAACACGAGGTTATCCTTCCAGGCTGGGTCGGTCTGCAGGAGTTCGACGCCTCCATAGAGGGGGCGCCGACCGTCGGGGCCTGGCAGCCAAATGCTGATAAGGCGGTCAGCAAGATCGCCGGCGATGTTACCTAAAGATAGCTGCCGGCCTGATCCGGTCGGATATTCGATCGTGAATTCCGGCCCGAAGAATTGATCATATTGCAGCAACGCGCGAATGACCAGATAATTGATCGGAAACCACACCGGGCCTCGCCAGTTGGAATTTCCGCCATACATTGCGGTGCTGGATTCAGCCGGCTCGTATTTAATGGTTGCACCCGGCATGCCGGGAACCTCATAAGGCTGGGAGTGACGTTTCGAACTGGCGCGCAAACCATGCGGTGACAAGAACGCATCTTCGTCGAACAATGTCGCGAAGATCCGCTTGAGTTGATCCGGTGAGACGATGGACACAAGTGCGCGGCGGCTATTTCCGCTCCCCCGGACCCGCCAATCCAGAATCTTCCGATTCTCCACGTCCAGCCTGCGAGCAAACCGCTTGCGTAAGCGTTGCACCCGTTCGGTATTTCGCGTTGGCAGCGACATCGCAGGCAGGAGCGGAATCACCCCTACCAGCGTCTGCACTTTGACCGGAGC
>DATHIJ010000541.1:0-2665 GCA_035489975.1 Propionibacteriaceae bacterium
CGATCAAGGACACGCGTATCACCGAATCTTCCGGGCTTGCGGCGGACCCGAGTGGCAATCTCTATTGGACGGTCAATGACTCCGGCGACCGCGGTGTCGCATACGGCATCGGACTAGACGGGACGGTGCAGGGCACCCTCAACTTTCGTGCCCAACCAGAAGATGTCGAGGCAGTCGCGCTATCTGGCGACAGGCTCTACGTTGCCGATATCGGCGACAACGATGGCCAGCGCAACTTCGTTCGCGTGTACTCCTTCTTGAACCCGAGGGCAAACGGGCTAACGGTCACCTATCACGCGTACGACTTCAGTTACCCTGACGGGCCGCACGACGCGGAGACGCTACTCGTCGATGAATCCGGTCGGATGTTCATCGTGACGAAGGGACAGGACGCTGCCATATACGAGGCGCCTGCCAACCCGAAGCGGCAGAGTGTCAACGAGCTCGAGAAGGTCGGCTCCGCACCATCCAACGTCACTGACGGGCTCTTCCTGCCCGGCGGTGAGAGTATCGCGCTGCTCACGTACAGCTCGGTACAGGTCATCGACGCGACCAAATACCAGGTCGTCATCAGCGCACCCATCCCGGAGCAGCCACAGGCGGAGTCGCTAACGCTGAGCCTCGACCAGAGCTCGCTGCTGGTCGGTAGCGAGGGCAAGAGGTCCAAGGTCTATTCCATGCCGGTACCGAGCGATGCCAGCCCAACGCCTACCCCGGGTGACGGTCCGGCCGCTGAAAGCGACGTACCTGAGAGCCAGGCGAACTCCTGGCAGAGCCAGAGAGGAACGCTGCTCGCCCTCGGACTGGCTGGTTTCGTGGCGCTGGTTGCCGGCATCGTGGTAGCGCTCGTTCGCAAACCGAGCTGAGCTCGGAGATTGCTGCGAGCGTCGGGAATCGCGCGCCCGCCGGGCTGAGGAGGAGGGAGCGGAGTCGCTTTCCCTCTGCGAGCGACCGCGAAGTCGGCGGAGGTGCGCGCGATGCGCGAGCAGCTTGGAAAAACTGCGCCAGACTGACTCTCATGCAGGATCTATACGGGGAGCGCACTGAATACAAAGGTGAGCACCTGCTGGAGTCGCATGCGCCAGCCGACCCGTTCGTGTTGTTCGACGCCTGGTTGACCGATGCATTTCTCGCGAAGGAACGGGGGTTGCTTCCGGAGCCGACCGCGATGGTGATTGCTACCTGCGTCGATGACCAGCCGTCGGCTCGTACCGTGCTGCTCAAGAATGTCTCAGACCAGGGCTTCACCTTCTTCACCAACTACAACTCGCGCAAGGGCAGCGAGTTGAGCCGTAATCGGAAGGTCGCCCTGCTTTTCGGCTGGTACCCGCTGCATCGGCAGGTGCGTGCGGAAGGCACCGCAGAACTCGTGCCGCGGGCCGAGTCGGAGGCTTATTTCGCGACCCGACCCCGAGAATCACAGCTGGGCGCCTGGGCTTCTCAGCAGTCCACACCCGTGGCCTCTCTCGACGAGCTGGCCCGGGCGTACGCGGCGGCTGAGCGTCGTTTCCGCGGGGTGACCGTGCCATGCCCTGAGGACTGGGGCGGCTACCGCGTGATTCCGAGCATGATCGAGTTCTGGCAAGGACAGCCGAGCCGGATGCACGACCGGTTGCTCTATCGGCGCGATGGAACGGCGTGGAA
This sequence comes from Propionibacteriaceae bacterium, assembly GCA_035489975.1. Lineage (GTDB taxonomy): Bacteria > Actinomycetota > Actinomycetes > Propionibacteriales > Propionibacteriaceae > Microlunatus. Next base: position 1,645 of record DATHIJ010000541.1, read on the forward strand.
TCGCAGCAGACTGGCGCCCTAGTCAGAGTTGATCACTGCGGCGCGATCAGCCCCGCGGTCTGTGCCCGGGCAGCGGAGAAGCGGGCTTCCGCATCCGCCCAGTTGACAACGTTCCACCATGCCTTGGCGTAATCGCCTTTGACGTTCTTGTACTGCAGGTAGAACGCGTGCTCCCACATGTCGAGCAATACGACCGGGATCTGGGCCAACGGTAGGTTCGACTGCTGGTCGTAGAGTTGCACGATGTTCAGCCGTTGGCCGAGGGTATCCCAGACGAGCATTGACCACCCGGAGCCTTGGATCGCCGTGGCGTTGGCCTCGAAATGCGCGCGGAATTTGTCGAAGCTCCCGAAGTAATCATCGATCGCCGCCGCCAGCTCACCGTCCGGCTTGTCGCCGCCTTCGGGTGACATGTTGGGCCAGAACACCGAGTGGTTAATGTGGCCGCCGAGGTTGAAGGCAAGATTCTTCTCCAGCCCAGCTACCGAATCGAACGAGTCTGTCTCGCGTGCCTCTTCGAGCTTCTCCAACGCAGTGTTCAAGCCCTTGACGTAGGTCGCGTGGTGCTTGGAGTGATGCAGCTCCATGATCTCGCCGGAGATGTGGGGTGCCAGTGCGCCGTAGTCGTAGGGAAGATCGGGTAGTTCGTAGGCAGCCATTGCAGTCCTCTCGGTTCGTGGTGCGAATCGGGTCAAACTGACGCTCATGCTACGACCACTCATGGTCGAGCTGGGGGCCAGGTGCCCTCTCTTGGGCCGCGTGGTTACGGCGGACCAGCAGCACTCTGAAACCTTTGGCTGAGGCGACGCGCTCGCAGCTGTAACCCTGATCGATGAGCCACCGTTGCAGAGTGTCCGAGCCAAGGTTCTTGGCCACCACCAGACGTGCCACACCATTGGGGGCGAGGCGCGGCAGCCAGATCAGCAGTAGCTCGTGCAACGCCTGTTTGCCGATTCGGATTGGCGGATTTGACCAGATCTCGTCATAGCGCGTCTCAGGATCAATCTCCTCCGGCCGCTGC
>DATHIJ010000542.1:0-2871 GCA_035489975.1 Propionibacteriaceae bacterium
TCCGCCGCGCGAGCACCCCGTATATCCCCAACGAGAATAGGATCGCGCTCAGCACCAGGAAGTTGTTGATGGGGATCATTCGCCCTCTTCCCCGCGCGCCAGGATGATCGCCCCCAGCAGCGCCACCATCAACACCAGCGACGCGATCTCGAACGGGACGGCCCACGTCGTAAACAGCTCGTTGCCGATCTGCTCGATCGAGATGACGTTGATCTCCTCGGTCTCACCCGGCCACTCGGTGCTCACTACCGACAGGATCGAGATTCCCATGAAGACGCCCGCTGCCAATGCGGCGAACGGACGTTGCGGTCCGTCGAGCGCCGCCGGCAGGTCTCGAACGCGCGTGAGCATCATCGCGAACAGCACCAGGATCGTGACCGCGCCGCCGTAGATCAACACCTGCACGATCGCCAGGAACTCGGCCGCCAGTAAGATGAAAACGCCCGCAACGGCCAGCAGCGAAAGGATCAGAAACAGCGCCGAGTGGACGACGTTTCTCGCCGTGACGACGCCGATGGCGCCGACGACAGTGGGGACCGCAATGACGTAGAAGATTACCTCTTCGTACGTCATTCGCCGGCATGCACCGCTAGAGCATCGCCACGAGAGATCCGCCCGCCCGCGGCGACCGTCACCGCCACACCTACGCCCGGCAGCTCTCTGCCTACCGCTGGCATCAGCACTCGATGATGGTCTGCCACTGTGCACAGTATGCCTGGGTCGTTCGGCAAATCTCCCTGAGGCAGCGTCGTCATCACGCAGCGCACCATCGTGTCGATCACCTTGAGTGAGACCTCGCCGGTCGTGAGTTCGCGGCCGATCCAGGCGTCTTCCACGAACCCGTCCGCCCCGGGCATTGCCCCAATCACGATGTTGGGCCGGAACCGCCGAACTTCCCACTGTCCGTCTGGATAAAGGGCTCGGAGCTTGTGCAGTGTGCTGGTAGTGAGGATGTGAAGCGATGTGTAATCGAAGAAAGTTCCCGGCGCGCCGAACCCGATCGGTACGGTCGTCAGGCTATCACCCTCAGGATTCTCCACCTCGCGGCCCAGGGGCGTTTGGTAGTCGAACCAGAAGTGGTCGATGATCGGCATCTGGGAGGCAGTGGGTGTCAGCCTGACCTCGCGTCCGAGGAACTTCGACACTGCGGCGTCGAAGCCGGAATCAGCGCTGGTTACCGTCTCCCCGCCGGGCAGAACTACGCGCACGGGTGGCAGCGGCTGTCCCTGCGCGGGCGGTTCGACGTAAGCGGCCTCGCACTCGAACATCCGCGCCCACTTGCGCGGGTTCTTAGCGCTGACGACCTTGCCGGTCTCGGCATCTACGAAGGCATAACCGCGATCGCCGACGATTCCACGTTGGGTGACCTGTGCAGCCTCAAGTTCCTCCCCCATCATTGACTTGATGGGGTACCGATGGAGAGAGGCGACGGTTCCGGCGGCGGTGGCGGTTGGGCTCGGCACAGATCTGGCGCCCTGCTACTCCTCGCCGCCTTCTTTCTCCGCCTGCCCCTCCGCCGCTTCAGGCTCGGCCTTCTCCGCGGTCGCCGCTCCGGCGGGATCCGCCTTCTCCGCGCGCGCCTCGCTGCCCGGCGGCGCCTCCACCGTCGGGTCCGCCGTTGGCACGGGCGACGATGGAGCGTCTGGCGATGTCCCGTGGTGGCGGGTCGCCGACGCGGCATCTGCGGCGGCGGCTTCCTCCTCGTCCATCTTCGGCGCCCAGCCGGAGTGCGCCACACCCATCGGCTCTCGGAACGGGGTCTCGAGCTCGCCGGTCTTGGACTGCCGCAACAATGCGGGGAGGTCCATCACAAGCTCCTGCCGGTCGTAACGCGATAGCTCATGGCCCTGCCAGGTATTGTTCATCACGATGGCGTCGAAGTTGCACACCTCGACGCAGATGTCACAGCGCATGCAGCGCGCGTAGTCGATGTAGAACCGATCGACGATCTTCTTGCGCTTGCTCTTGCCCGCTGCGAAGTTCGGGTTGTCCTTCATCGTGACGGTCATGCAGTCGACGGGACAGTATCGCGCGCACACCTGGCACCCGGTGCAGAACGGCTCCGTGATGTCGAAGTCCCAGAGCAGCACGGGCAGCCCGCGCGACCGGTGTGGCAATTCCTTCTTCTCGGTCGGATACTGGACTGTAACCGGCTTTCGTAGCGCGGCGCGGAATGTGGTCGCGGCAGCCCTTAAGATTCCAAGCATCTAGAGCACACTCCCCACTCGTTGAAGATCCGGCTCGACACGTACGCCGGACATGCGAGCCGTCCGATTCGTCAGGTACACGGCGGCGACCGAAGCCGCGCCGGATAGAAGGATCAGCGTCTCGTTCGGCCAGTCGTAAACCAGCACCAAGCCATTGAGTATGATTTGCAGAAGAGCGAAGGGCAACAGTATCTGCCAGCAGAACGACATCATCTGGTCGATGCGCAGTCGCGGCAGGCTGGTGCGGATCCACATGAAGAAGAAGATGAAGACCGAGGTCTTGAGCGCCATCATCGCTACTTGAGCTGCCACCGGCACACTTTCATCGAACAGGCTCCACGGCCACTGCCAGCCACCGAGGAAGATCAGCGACCCCAAGATCGAAATAAGCACCATGCTCACAAACTCGCCGAGCTGGAACATCGACCAGCGTATCCCGGAGTACTCGACCGTCGGGCCGCCGACGACCTCCGATTCAGCCACCGGGATGTCAAACGGGGGCCGGTAGAGCTCCGCCGTTCCCGCTATCACGAAGATCAGGAACGCGAGCGACTGGAACACGATGTTTGGCGTGTCTTCCTGCGCCATCACGATCAACGGGACGTTCAAAGTCTGCGGCAGCATCGCAACGGCGACTAACGCCATTACCAGCGGGATCTCGTAG
>DATHIJ010000543.1:0-2199 GCA_035489975.1 Propionibacteriaceae bacterium
CACGCTCCTGGGGACGCACACACCGACCCCGCCGATCTGGGGGTCAAGGGGACACGAGTTCAATTCTCGCCAGCCCGACCAGGTAAAAGACCTAGTCGGATGCAAAATTCGTCGTTCGAAGTAATCCTGTTCCACGATCATCTTTACGTTTGACCACCTTCTTTGACCACCTTTTTTGATGAGAGAGTGCGTCGCTAAGCCGAGTCAGCGCCTCCCGGGATCCGTCTGGACTCTGACGTGCCTGCATATGTATCCCCTGATCGCGACGCTCGCGTGACCGAACACCGACCACCTTGAGCGGCATGCCGGCGTAGAACGTCACCGAGGCCGGCACAGTGCCGCAGCGCGTGCAGCCCGACGGAGGAACAGCCCCGGACGCTTGGCCTCCATCTTCGGCGCCCGTCGCGCGTTGCGGGGATCGCAGGGCTCGCCGAGCTCGGTAGTTTCGCATGGGGTCGGTTGACACAGCGGGCGCCAAGCAGGCCCGTGAGCTGTCGGACCCCTTCTGCCTTCACAGGGGGAGGGGCCGGTTCTCCACGACACTTTTCATGACGAGGGTGGAGCTGAGGCGCTGGACGCCGGGGAGCGTGGCGAGGCGGTTGTCGTAGAGCTTCTGATAGGCGGGCAGGTCGCGGGTGATGATGCGCAGCAGGTAGTCGGGGTCACCGAAGAGCCGTTGGGCCTGCAGGACGTCCGGGATGGCGGTGACAGCTTGTTCGAAGGCATCGACGGTGTCGCGGTCTCCGGCGCGCATGGTGACGAAGACGAGTGCCTCGAAGGTCAGGCCGAGAGCGTTGGCATCGAGGTGGGCGTGGTAGCCGCTGATCGCACCGGACTGTTCCAAGGCTCGCAGGCGGCGGTGGCAGGGCGAGAGGCTGAGGCCGACGCGCCCGGCCAGTTCGGTAACGGTCAGGCGCCCGTCCTGCTGCAGTTCAGCAAGAATCTTCCGATCCAGTGCGTCCATGTAGATAATTCTTTCTCAGCTGGCCGGTGACACTGAGAAGTTGGAAGCACATTTCCCTGGTTTCCTCCTAATCTTTTCTTCCCAACATGTCAGGGCAGTGAGGCTCGGCTGTGAAGGAGAGGTCAATGGCAGGCGGCACCGTCGCTGCGTTCTGGGCAGTGTCATTTCTGTTCGTGGTGACGCCTGGGGCGGACTGGGCGTACGCGATCGCGGCCGGGCTCCGGCATCGGGTGGTGCTGCCCGCAGTCGGCGGGCTGCTGGCCGGGCATCTCGCGGCGACCGCTGTGGTAGCAGCTGGCGTGGGAGCACTGCTCGCCCGGGCGCCGCTGCTGCTGAGCGTGCTGACGGCGTTAGGCGCGGTCTACCTTGTGTGGCTCGGGATTGGCATGCTCGCCCGCCCGGCACTCCCACAGGCCGGCGTCGACGAGACGCCCAGGTCGTGGCTCCGGCAGGCGGCGAAGGGTGCGGGGATCAGCGGGCTCAACCCGAAGGTGTTCCTGTTGTTCTTGGCACTGCTGCCGCAGTTCACCGACCCGAACGCGGCTTGGCCACTCGCTCTGCAGATCGTTGTGCTGGGGTTGGTGCACGTGACCAGCTGCGCCGTGGTCTACACCGGGGCGGGCACCGGAGCGCGCCGGGTGCTGCGGGCCCGCCCCGCGGCAGCCCTGGCGGTGACCCGCTGCTCCGGCGCCGCGATGATCGTTATCGGCGCGGTGCTGGTGGGAGAAAAGCTGATCAGCTAGATACGAACTGGCAGCGCGCCCTTTCGAGGAGAGCTATGGAAGACCAGCCGCAAGCAGAGCAGGCAGGCCCGCAGATACAGGCGCGCATCAGGACCAGCTTTGAACACCAGGGATTGATGCAACATCTGGGGGCACGCCTGGGACACATTGGGCCAGGTTGCGTGCACATCGTGTTGCGCAACCGACCCGAAGTGAGCCAGCAGCACGGCTATATCCACGCCGGAGCTATCAGCACCATCGCCGACAGCGCCGGTGGTTATGCAGCGTTCACGCTGTTCCCCCAGGACACAGCGGTGCTCACCGTGGAGTACAAGATCAATCTCCTGGCACCTGCCATCGGTGATCACATCGAGGCCGTGGGCACGGTCCTTAAGTACGGACGAACGCTTACCGTCTGCCAGCTAGAAGTGTTCTCCGTCCAGGGCCCAAGGCGGTCACTCGTAGCCGCAGGCCAGCAAACGCTCATCTGCGTGCCTGGGCGGCCCGAACAGT
>DATHIJ010000544.1:0-3113 GCA_035489975.1 Propionibacteriaceae bacterium
TTGGTAGCGATCATCACCGCCGTGGCGGCAGTGACGATCACGCCGGTGAGGATGAGGAATCGTGCCGTGTTCGACGCCGGTACCACGTCGTAGGACAGCCGGCTAATCGCGGCATCAAAACTGGCATGGAAGATCGCCACCAACAACACGCTGCTGCCCGTCCGGTTGTACAACCACACCAACAGGGCGCGGGCGAAGAACAGCGAGACGAACCCGATCGCGAAGACGACCGGCGCCGCGATGAGCTGCTCAACACCCCAGCCTTCCTCGGCGAAGTGGTCGGGCAGGTGCCAGAGCGCCCACAGCAGAGCCACGTACACGGTGAGTTTCATCGGGTGGTACCGGTCCTGCCAGTGATGCTGGAGGAACCCGGTGAAGCCGATCTCCTCGGCCAGCTGGAACAACACCAGCTGGAGCACGAAGACGGCGGCGACCTCGCCCACCGCTCGCGGCCAGCCACCGGGCGGTGCCGCTAGGGCATCTGGGCCGTAGATCGCAAGCGAGATCAACGTCGCCGCTGAGCTGCGCCCAGTCGCCAAAGAACCTGTCATTGAGCACGCACAACCAGGCTCGGGGGGCGCGGCGGACGTTTGCGGTCTTGATTGCCGTCTCGCGGGTACTGACGACAAGACGATCTTGGGAGTCGACGCCGACCAGTACTGGTGACAACTGAGGTGTGCCGTCGCGTCTCATGGTGGCAAGAACGGCACGTGGGTTCCTACGGCTGAACGCGAGCGCTTCTGCGGCATCCATATCGGCAAGTCAATCAGAATCGTCGTGAGGCGGGGGCGAGGAGCGCTTCCCGCGCAACCTGCACACTTGTGCTAACCAGCGATAAAGGAGCTTGAGATGTCCCAACCGCAGCTCTTGGCCACCGATCTGGTGATCGGCGAGTCCGCTCGCTGGCACGACGGCTGCCTCTGGTTGTCGAACTGGGGGCGCCCAAGAGATTCTCGCGTACGACTTGGAGGGCATCGCGAAGTCATGACGCGGGTGCCTACAACCATCCCGCGGCGCCATACAAAGCTCGGTGACGGCAATAGGCATGACGTGCTCGGTGGGTTAGCGGAGTTCATGCCAGCCAGGTGTCTCAGCCGTTGATCATTAGGATGTCGAGATGGATTGGCTCTCGGCATTGGGACTCGCCGATCTCGCTGGTACCACAGCGGAGGAGATCCAGCGGCTAGTCGACCTCGGCATCCTGATCACCGACGGCGCTGGCCGATTTCGGACCAGCGACGTGCAGCGAGTGCGCTTGCTCGCGGCGTGCGAGCGCGCCGGACTTCCAGTGCACGGGATTGCAGCGGCCGTCGGGGAAGGGCGGTTGTCCTTGGATTTTCTGGAGGCGGCTCCGTACCGGCGCTGGGCCGGACGCTCGACAAAGACCTACCGGCAGGTCAGCCAGGACACCGGGATCCCATTGGATGCGCTAGGCAGCGTCCTGGAATCGATGGGGTTCGCCAGGATGACGCCCGACGAGCCGATCCGGGATGACGAGCTGGAGGGCATCGTCCCGATGCTGCGGCTGGCGCATTCCATGGGAAACCTGGACCAGGGATTGGCTCGAATCGGGCGGGCCTGGACGGAGGGCCTGCGGCTGGCCGCTACCGCCGAGAATCAGGACTACACCAGTCGCTTCGGGCGGCTGCTGGAGTCTGGCACCGATCTGTGGGACGCCAAGGAGCAGGCCGCGTGGCTGGCAACCGAGCTCTTGCCGCTGGTGGACCGTGCGCTCCTGACCTGTTATCGCCGGCAGCAGGAACTGGTCTGGACCGAAGCCCTCGTGGAGGACATCGAAAACGAGCTGGATGCGGCCGGGATGCTGGGGCGATCTGAGCGTGTGCCGGCTATGTGCTTCCTGGATCTGGTGGGCTACACGCGACTGACCGACGAGCGTGGTGACCAGGCGGCCGCAGACCTGGCCGCAGCCCTGGCGCTGCTGGTCGACGGATCTGCCCGCGTGCATGGTGGTTGGCCGGTGAAATGGCTGGGCGATGGCGTGATGGTCTATTTCCGCGAGCCGGCCGGCGCGGTACTGGCCGCACTTGAGATGGTTGAGGGTTTGTCGGCCGCGAAACTGCCTCCGGGTCATCTGGGCGTTGCGGCTGGGCCAGTAGTGGGGCAGGGCGGCGACTACTTTGGCCGCACCGTCAATCTGGCCGCCCGAATCGCAGCCCACGCCGAACCTGGCCAGGTGCTGGTCAGCCAGAGTGTGGCAGAGGCCGGCTCGCCCGAGGGCGTGTCACTTGTGGAGGCGGGGGAGGTGCAGCTCAAGGGGTTTCCGCGTCCGGTGATGTTGTTCGAGGCTTGCCGGATCTAGCGGGAGGTGATCATGGGCAATGATCACCTCGATGCTCGTGCTCGGCGAGAAGGTCGTCGATGACGCATCGCGGCTTGGCTGCCGCAACGGGGTTGATCTTGAGGTTGCCGGCGTGGGTGATCAGCGCATTTCAGAGCGCCCAGCCGTGTCCCGGGCCCGACAGCTCTGACCGTCTAAACTGCCGACCACGACTCACACGGTGACCGTCTTGTTAAACACCACCCTGGGCGCGACCCGCGCGAGTGGGCTCTCGGCGCCAGTCTCAGTTTTAGCCTCATTCGTGGCCGTTCGGCAGGGTTCGTGATCAGTTGTCATGCGTGTTGTCGTCGCCTCGCGGTGTGGTCTAACGTTGACGACGAGCCGAAGGCAGACTTGGAAAGCGGGCTCACTGACGGCCGCCATGACAGCAAAGCGATTGAGCACCTAGCGGCAGCGGCTGCAAGCTCATGCCGCACGCGTCGGCGACGTTGGCCGGTGGCCATCTTGATCAACTTCTCGGGCCCCCCACGGGCCCCGACTCCTTCAGAAAGGCCACCAAACGAGCCTCGAAAACACGTCCTGACTAGTGGGTTCACCGGCATCCCAAGCTGAGAGTGCGAGCAGCCAAGCGAGCAGCCTACGGACTGGGCGATCATGGACGCCTGCACACATCCACGGGCCCGGCCACGTGGGCGAGGACTTGATGGACGACACGCTTGCGACTCGTAATGCGTAGGTCCGGGCTCGAATCCCCAAGGCGGCTGCGCCTAGGGATGGGATCCCGACCTTGATCAGGGTCGCGGGGCAGGGCTTG
>DATHIJ010000545.1:0-2127 GCA_035489975.1 Propionibacteriaceae bacterium
GGCGTCCATCGCCGCTCTGGCCCTGAGCGCATGTGGCTCGAGCTCACTGAGCGGGGAGCCCGGCGGTGAGAGTGCCCCGTCGGTCTCGGTCAGCCAGAACGTGGATCTTTCCAGCAAGCTGCCCGAGAGCATCAAGAGCGCGGGCGTGATCAAGATCGGCGTCGACGCCACGTACGCTCCCAACGAGTTCCTGGCCGGCGACGGCAAGACCGTTCAGGGCATGGATGTCGACGTCTTCAACCAGGTCGCCGCCAAGTTCGGTGTCAAGACCGAGTGGAACCCGGCCGACTTCGGCAGCATCATCAACGGCGTCAATGGCAACAAGTACGACATGGGGATCTCGTCGTTCACCATCAATGACGAACGCATGAAGCAGGTCAACATGGTCAGCTACTTCAAGGCCGGCAGTCAGTGGGCCACCGCCACAGGTAACCCCAAGGGCGTCGACCCTGACAATGCCTGCGGCAAGAACATCGCGGTTCAGAGCAATACAACCCAAGAGTTGGACGACCTTCCGGTGCGGCAGAAGAAGTGCGGCAGCAACAAGATCAACGTCTTGTCGTTGAAGGACCAGAGCCAGGCGACAGCCGCCGTAGTGAGTGGTAAGGCTGACGCGATGCTGGCCGACTCACCTGTTGTGGCGTACGCAGTGAAGCAATCCGGCGGAAAGCTCGAGGCGCTCGGTGACATCTACGAGGCGGCCCCGTACGGCTATGTGCTGCCAAAGGACGAGACCGAGTTCGCAGAGGCAATCGTCGAGGCGCTCAAGGAAATCGAGAAGGACGGCGCCTACAAGGCGGCGCTAGAGAAGTGGGGCGTGGAGCAAGGCGCTATCACCGACTTCGCGGTAAACCCGACGCCATGACAACCACAACGGAAGCCCGGCCGGCGGTCAGCGATGACCGCCCCGGGCTGATTCACGCCAAGCCGGTCCGCCACCCCGGTCGCTGGGTCGCTATCGCCGTGATCGCGGTGCTGGCGCTCATGTTCCTCAACATGCTGATCTTCAACCCAGCGTTCAACTGGCCGCTGGTGTTCCAGGCCATGAATCAGAGCCCGGTGATCGAGGGCTTCTGGAAGGGCACCATCCTCGTCACCATTCTGGCGATGATCTTCGGCGTCGCGCTCGGGGTGGTGCTGGCGGTGATGCGGCTGTCCGACAACCCCGTCCTCAAGGGAGTGTCGTGGGTCTACACGTGGTTCTTCCGGGCCATCCCGCGCTACGTGCTGCTCACGATCATGGGGGCGCTCGGTGTCCTCTTCACAACGGGACTGGCTATCGGAGTGCCGTTCGACTGGAAGATCATCGAGTGGCTGAATCTGTCTGGTAGCTGGCGCATCGCCACCTTTGACGCCAACGCGATCTTCGTTGGCCTTGCTGGCGGTGTCATCGGGCTGGCCGCCTCCGAGGCCGCGTACATGGCCGAGATCGCGCGCGCCGGCATCCTCAGTGTGGACACGGGTCAGATGGAGGCCGCGCAGGCCCTCGGCATGAGCCGTGGCAAGGCGATGCGCCGGATCGTGCTGCCGCAGGCGATGCGTGTCATCGTGCCGCCGACAGGCAATGAGACCATCGCCATGCTGAAGGACACCTCGCTGCTCATCGCCATTCCGGTAGGCACCGAGCTCTTCTTCCAGCTGCAGGCCATCGGCGCGCGTACCTTCCAGGTCTTCCCGATCCTGGTCGCTGCCACGCTCTATTACCTGATCGCCTCCAGCGTCCTGATGGTCGGCCAGGCATACCTCGAGAAGAGATTTGGCCGCGGCTTTGGCGTCCAGGTGAGCCCGGACACGGAGGAAGCGGCCAAGGGCCTGGCGATCGGAGGAGCGAAGTGACCGCCACGGCAACGGATTCAGAGCACCTCGTACGCGCTGTCAATGTCACCAAATCGTTCGGCAGCAACGAGGTGCTGAAAGGCATTGACCTCGCCGTCGACACCAAGGAAGTCGTGTGCCTACTCGGGCCCAGCGGGTCGGGCAAGACCACGTTCCTGCGTCTGATCAACCAAATGGAAAGCCTGACGGGTGGCCGGATCTGGGTTGCGGGCGAGCTCATCGGCATTGAGGACCGCAAGGGCAAACTGCACGTGCGCAAGGACAAGGACATCGCACGCCAGCGGTCGCGGA
>DATHIJ010000546.1:0-2964 GCA_035489975.1 Propionibacteriaceae bacterium
GCCGGGCTCTAGTGTCGAGCGTTAGGTCCGATTGATCAGTCCCGCCTCATAGGCAGCGATAACCAGGTGGGTGCGATCGCGAGCGTTCAGCTTGGTGAGGAGACGGCCGACGTGAGTTTTCGCGGTTGCTGCAGACATGTACAAGGCGTCACCAATTTCAGCGTTGCTCAGGCCTCGGGCTACTGCGACGAGGACCTCGATTTCGCGTGGCGTCAGCGAGTCCATCCACGCTGGCTTCGGCGCGGTGGCCGGCGTCTGAACATAAGTGGCGATGAGTCGTCGAACCAGCGCCGGTGCGAGCACGGACTCTCCCTGGTCAACCAGATGAACGGCTGCTAGCAGGTCGGTCGGTTGCGCATCTTTGAGCAGGAAGCCACTTGCTCCTGCACGCAGGGCGGCGTGGACGTATTCGTCGAGGTCGAACGTCGTCAGCACGATGACGCGTGTTCCGCTGAGCGCTGGATCCGCGGTGACGGCGGCAGTTGCGCTGACCCCGTCTCGACCCGGCATCCGGATGTCCATGAGAACGACATCGGGACGCTCTCGCCTGATGACTGCCAGAGCGGTGTCCCCGTCTCCCGCCGTCCCGACCACCTCGACGTCAGGGTCTGAGGCGAGCAGAGCGGCGAAACCGGAGCGTACGAGCTGCTCGTCGTCAACGACCACGACGGAGATCATCGCGACCGATCCGAGCCGACCGGCAGACTGGCGGTTACCCGAAACCCACCGTCGGTTGAGGGGCCTGCAGACAGGCTGCCCCCAAGGGCTTCGGCACGTTCTCGCATCCCTGCGATGCCATGACCTGGCCCCGAATCTGGCCCATGCGCGTTGTCGGCTCCGGCACCATCGTCATGAACCGCAACCTCGACCCGTCCATTGTGGTGGTCAACTTGGAGGCTTGCCTTGGAAGCGTGTGCATGCCGCACGATGTTCGTCAGGGCCTCCCGAGTGATGCGATACACCGCCGTTCCAGTTTGGCGAGGAATCGCCTCAAGATCATCAGGCAGGGTGAGCTCGACAGCGAGACCGGTTGCTCGTACGGTCTCGACGAGCTCGGGTAGGTCGGCCAGACCGAGGGCCGGGTGGTAGGGCGGCTCGTCATCGCGCAGCGCGGCGACCACCGAGCGCACCTCATCGAGGGATTCCCGGCTGATCTTGGCAATGCTGTCCAGCGCGTCGCCGGCTTTCTCAGGCTCAGTCTCCATCAGGTGACGGCCGACGCCGGCCTGCACCGCGATAGTGCCAAGGGAGTGACCGATGATGTCGTGCAATTCCCGCGCGATGCGGAGCCGTTCCTCGCTTGACCTGCGACGCGCGGCCTCCTCGGCGGCCTCGGCGCGCGCATCAGCGAGGTCCACCCGAAGTCGGCCGGCTCGGCCGAGTCCAACAGTGATGGCGAGAGCGAGCACGGACATGAGCGCATCGCGAGCGCCGTACGGCGCTCCGCCGGCCCACCACAACAGCGCAAAGCTGCCAAGCGCCACCGCAGAGCACAGCACCAGCTCCCGAACGGGGCGGGCCACCGCCACAAAGTAGCCGCCGAAAATGAGGACGAGCGGCAGCGCACCCGCGTTGTAACCGAGCAGCCACAGCACCGCTATGGACACCATGCTGATGAGGAAGGCTGCCGTCGGCCAGCGACGACGCCACGCGTACGGCACGGTCGCCAAGATCAACAGCAGTACGAAGAGCCAGTCGCGAGGGGTATACCGATAGAACGGATCGCTTATCGTCGGCGCCGCGGTGCTAAGCCAGCCGACGGCCAGGAACGCCAGCGCGACAAGGGCATCAGCGATGCGCTTGGGGAATGCTGCATTCCTGACCATGCCAACACGGTACGACCACTCAACGCGGCCACACATCACCCTGCAGGCGGACATATGGATCACCCGTGAGGCGTACTCGGGCTGGCGATCTCGAGCCCCACGGGCGATGTGATCAGCAGGCATCTTCCCGAGGCTGAGGGCATGACCAACACACAGTCGCTGCCGGCGCAGCTCGAGGCCCCGGCAAGCTCCAAGCAGTACTCACTGAAAAAGATCTTGGCCATCTGGGCCTCGGTGACCGCGCCGATGGCACTGCTGGCCTGGGTCGTAGCCCCGGCCATCATGCCCCACACGTCAGTCCACCCCGGACTTGTGCACTGGATGCTCATAGTCGTTGGACTGATGTGGCAGTTCGTGGTCTCGCTGGCCGTCCTGCACCACGAGCTGGGTGGCCTGCACTGGCCGACCATCAAGAAGCGGATTTGGCTCAATCTGCCCCGCGATCCGCGTACTGGCAAAGCGCGCAAGGTGTTGTTCGTGTGGGCCGTGCCGGCTATCGCGGCCAATGTTCTCGGCGGATACCTGGCCATTCGCCTGGACACGGCGTGGACCGACTGGCTGCCGGCCTTACGCGAGCCGTCGTACACGAGCATGGATGTGCTGGCCGATCCACAGTTCCACGGTCAGTGGTGGATTCTGGGCGTGGCGCTGACAAGCCTGGTCTTCAACTACATCTTCGGTGAGGAACTGCTCTTCCGCGGCGTCTTGCTGCCGCGGATGGCCGGAGTCTTCGGCCGCTGGGACTGGGTCGCCAACACGGTGCTATTCGGGCTCTACCACGTGCACAAGATATGGGCTTGGCCGACCATGATCGCCAGCTCCTTCGGCTACGCCTGGGCTGCCAAGCGCTACCGCAGCTTCTGGATGGGCGTGATCGTGCACGGAGTCGAAGGCTACTTCATCGTGCTGGTCGTGGCAGTGCTCGCCGGCTGGTACCCGTGATAGGCGGGGCGAGCCATTGCCGAAACTTGTCAGATGTGACAAGCAGAACGCGCCAATCTGGGTGGTACGTGACCGGTTATATGAAGGCGGAAAGCGGCGCCGACTCACGCTGGCGGCTGTCAGGTCACGCAAAGCCCTAAGTGCATTCCATGGAATCTACATGCGGTATGGTGCAGCCGGCTCACCTGCTTGAGTT
>DATHIJ010000547.1:0-3962 GCA_035489975.1 Propionibacteriaceae bacterium
TACGCCGGGTCGTACCGGTGAGTTGGCGCCGGAGGAGCAGGGATATCTGCACTGCGGATCCTCTGGTGCGGGCCATTTCGTCAAGATGGTGCACAACGGCATCGAGTACGGGATCATGGCCGCCTTCGCCGAGGGCCTCAACATCTTGCACAACGCCGACGTCGGCATCCAGGCTGGCGAGCACTCGGCCGAAGTGGCCCCGATGGAGGAGCCGGAGTTCTACCAGTTCGAGATCGACACCGCAAAGGTCGCGGAGTTGTGGCGCTGCGGATCAGTGGTCTCCTCATGGTTGCTGGATCTGACGGCTGCTGCGTTGCAAGCAAACCCGAATCTTGATGGCCTGGCCGGACGCGTATCAGACTCCGGCGAGGGTCGCTGGACGGTGAAGGCGGCTGTCGACATCGGCGTACCGGCTCCGGTGCTCGCGGCTTCACTCTTCGAGCGTTTCGCCTCGCGGGGCGAGGACCACTTCGCCAACCAGGTGCTCTCGGCGATGCGGCAACAGTTCGGGGGCCACCAGGAGCTGCCGGCTGGTTCCGAGCTCGAGGCTGGCGGAGAGAAGGCCGACAAGGTTGGCGCCCCGCGCAGTTAGCGCGCTGCGCGGGCGACTCTGATTGTCGCTACGCGCCGATCGTGGTACGCAGCTTCTCCAGCATGTTCTGCTCACCTTCACTGACCTGCGTCGCACCGAAGCCCATGAAGCCCCCTTCCTTGGCGGCATCAGCAGCGCCCTGGGCGGTCGCAACGAGCCATTGCTTGAACGCAGCTGTCTCCTCGGCTGTGGCCTTTGAGCTGACAATGTCAGTCGCCGCCCGCACTTCATCGAGGATCTGTTCGGGTGCCTGCGGCTTGAAGTCGCTGAGCGGGTTCTGTCGCTGCTGGGTCATCGACTGGATGTCCAAGGCGACCTCGGAGAGTAGCTGCTCCCGGGTGGGCGGATTCGTCGCCGACTTGACCGTCCCCATGGATTCCTTTGCTAGCTCAATGGGACCGCCAGGGTCAGCCATCGAGATCGCCAGCCCTGCCACGAACGGCGCTCGCCGAACGCGGACCCATTCCTCGTCGGTGAAGTCACCCTTGGTCGTCATAACGTCTCCTCCTCGCCTGAAATCCCTGCCGCCACGTTAGCGTGGCACGTCGTTGCGGAGCATGCTCGTACCTCGCCTATGGCGAGTCCTCACGGTTTCTCCACCTATAGGCTGCGAGAGATGTTTGTCGACCACCTTCAGCTGACCGATTTTCGGTCGTATGAGTCCGTCGACCTACCCCTGGAATCAGGCGTGACCACCTTCGTCGGGGCGAACGGGCAGGGTAAAACCAACCTGGTTGAGGCGATCGAGTATCTCTCCACAATGAGCTCGCATCGGGTGGCTTCCGAGGTGCCTCTGGTGCGGTCCGGCGCGGTGCGGGCTGTGGTGCGGGCCAGAGTGCAAGCCGGCCTCGATGATCCGCGCCAGCTGACGCTGGAGCTGGAGATCAACCCTGGGAAAGCCAACCGAGCCAAGCTCAACCGTGCTTCGCTGCGCCACGCCCGCGAAATCATTGGGGTAGTTCGCACTGTGGTGTTCTCGCCTGTGGACATCGCGATCGTCAAGGGCGATCCCAGCGAACGGCGGCGTTTCATCGATGACCTCATCGTCGCGCGCTGGCCGCGCCTGGCCGGCGTACGTGCCGACTACGAGCGGGTGTTGCGGCAGCGCAACACGCTGCTGAAATCACTTGGCGGGCGCCATCGAGATGGCCAGCCACTCGGTGACGCGACTGCCACTCTCGATGTCTGGGACACCCATCTTGCACAAGCGGGCGGCGAGCTCCTCGAGGCGCGGCTGACGACTCTTGCCGACCTGGCACCGCATGTCAGCAAGGCGTACGCCGATATTGCGCCGACCAACAACGACGCCGCTGCGGAGTACAAGGCGTCGGTTGACCTTGACTTCCTGCAGCAGGGCGAGGACGGCGCGGTGCATGGAGCGCTGCGAGCAAGTCTCACCGCAGCCCTGGCGGTTGGGATGACTGAGCGGCGAGCCGAGGAGATCCAGCGTGGGGTTTCGCTGGTCGGGCCCCATCGCGACGACATTGCGCTTTCCTTGGGAATGCTGCCGGCCAAGGGTTATGCCAGTCATGGTGAGTCATGGTCATTCGCCCTCGCCCTCCGGCTTGGCAGCTTTCATCTGTTGCGGGCCGATGGGGTAGAACCAGTGCTGGTGCTCGACGACGTGTTCGCGGAGCTGGACTCAGTCAGGCGGGAGCGGCTAGCCGCCGGAGTGCGGATGGCTGAACAGGTACTGGTTACCGCCGCCGTCGGCGCTGACGTTCCGGAGCTGCTGGCCGGCCGGCGCTTTCGGGTCGCGGATGGGAAGGTAGTTGCCGATGCCTGATGAGCAAGATCACGAGAGCACTCACAGTGACCAACCGGAGCATGACCCGACTGGCCTGGAATTAGCGCAGACGGTCGCCCGCTCGCTCGGTGCGCAGGCGCGGCGACAGCGGCGCCGCAAGCAGCCGCGGCCTGTTGGGCCTCAGGTGTCGGGAGCCCGCGCCGACGATCGTGATCCGAAACCGCTCTCTGACGCGGTCGAACGACTGGTGGAGAGCAAGGGGTGGACGACTGAGATCAATGTGCATACCTTGCTGGCGCGCTGGGGGCTGCTGGTCGGCGCCGCGAACGCGGCACATTCGACTCCGGAGGGATACGGAGACACGGTATTGACCGTCCGCGCCGACTCGACCGCATGGGCCGCTCAGCTGCGTTACCTGGCACCCCAGCTAGTGGCCATGCTGAACGAGCAACTGGGTGACGGCACGATCACTCGGATCAAGGTTCTTGGTCCTGACGCGCCGTCTTGGAAGAAAGGTCGCCGGTCGGTCCGTGACGGCCGCGGCCCGCGCGATACCTACGGCTGAGTGATCCCTCAAAATCTGACGCTGGTTCGCAGCGGAGCCGCTTTGAACAGCATGTCGCGCAAACCCGTGGCAGATTCTGAGAGACGCGGCCGGTACCGGAGGCCAAGGGTCCCGACGGGACGTAGCGGCGAGCCGTCCGCACCGCCGGGGTGTCAGCAGCCAAGGGCTCACGGCGCTCTCAGCAGGCGAGGGTATGTACCGGGAGTCATAGGCTGGTCCGCGTGGCCGCAAAATGGCCACTCAGAGCTTGCCAGGCGCACTTTTGTGCTGGCGGAGGTCCGCTGGAACGCCCTCTCCACCACCGCAGCGCGGTAAACTAGACAGGGTCGCAAGTGCGGGTTGAGCGCCTGGTACGGCCCCTGAGAAAGGGCCATCGAATCCGTCAACGTGACTAACGAGAAACTTCAGAACCTTCAACCTTGGCGTGCCGCCTGCGTCACCTGTTTTACGAGGTGAAGTCCGGGCGGCGCACGTCTGACAGGAGCCCCGAGCCGGTGCCGCATTTCGACCAGCCCGACGACCTCGACCCGACCCAACCTGACGCCACCACCGCCAACTCCAGGCCCCATCCGGCGGCAAATGCCATCACCAACCACATCGAGCCGGGCGCGTACGACTCGGAGTCGATTACCGTCCTCGAGGGGCTGGAAGCCGTCCGGAAGCGGCCGAGCATGTACATCGGCTCGACGGGGGAGCGCGGCCTGCACCACCTGGTCTATGAAGTGGTGGACAACGCCGTGGACGAGGCCCTTGCCGGATACTGCGACACGATCCTCGTCCGCATCCTGCCTGAGGGCGGGATTCAGGTGACTGATAACGGTCGCGGCATTCCGGTCAAGGATCATCCCAAGGAAAAGATCCCCGCGGTCACCTTGGCTCTCACAGTGCTGCATGCAGGAGGCAAGTTCGGCGACGGCGGCTACAAGGTCTCCGGCGGGCTGCATGGCGTTGGGGTTTCGGTGGTCAACGCGTTGTCGGTCCGACTGGTCGTGGAGGTCAAACGCGACGGCTACCGGTGGACGCAAAGCTTCTCCCTCGGCGAGCCAGACGGGCCGCTG
>DATHIJ010000548.1:0-2255 GCA_035489975.1 Propionibacteriaceae bacterium
CCCTGATGGTCTCTGACCTCAAGGTGCCCGAGATTCGGGACTCGATCCAGTCAAGGGTCGAGGAGCGGTTGCGCACGCTGCCGATTCCTGTTCGCGGTCGGCGTGACGTGCGAATATAAAACCAGCGTGATGCCTACCTGCGAGTGCCCTAACATCTCGCTGACGATCTTGGGGTGAACACCCTGACCGAGCAAGAGCGTTGCGCTTATAGTTGAGGGTGAGAGATGCACGATGTCGCACGAACGGGCGATCACCATACGGCGGCTCTCGGAGAACGACCTGCGCTTGGCGCAGGGAATTGATGTCTCTGAGGAGGGTCAGAGCGTCTTCAGATATATCAATGGCCAGCTCACAACTGAGCCACGCGAATGGCATCGACCCGCATGGGATGCCCTCGAATGGGAGCGCAAGATCACAACGTGGGCCCATGCGCACGGGATGGACGTGGTAATCGGCGCTTTTGACGGCGCGACGTTGATCGGCATGGCGTCGCTGCACTACCGGTTGACGGAGACGGTGGCACAGCTTGTCTCGCTCCACGTCAGCCGCGCCTATCGCCGGCACGGCGTGGCGACGCGGCTCTTGCACGAGCTGATGCGACTGGCCCGGCGGAGCAATGCCCGGGAACTGTACGTATCCGCGAACCCGTCGGCGTCAGCGGTAGGGTTCTACACCAGGCACGGCTTTGCGCCCACCGCGCACGTCAATCAACGCCTCTACGACTTCGAGCCCGAAGACATCCACATGACCCTGACGCTATAGCATGAGGCCGCCACCGTAGGGGGTGGGGGCCAGGTGACTTCAGCTCCTGCGCATCGGCGGGTAT
Organism: Propionibacteriaceae bacterium; assembly: GCA_035489975.1. Lineage (GTDB taxonomy): Bacteria > Actinomycetota > Actinomycetes > Propionibacteriales > Propionibacteriaceae > Microlunatus. Next base: position 827 of record DATHIJ010000548.1, read on the forward strand.
CAGCCGTTAGCTGGCGGTAGCAGGTGAGAAGGCACTGTCCGGTCCCGCCGGGATCACCGCGTCCATGTCGATCCTGTGGTATCAAAATGGCTTTTCAATGGTCGCCGACGTCGCCTGGTTAAGCGGAGAAGGTGGGCGGCTTGTGCTCACTGATTCGTCAGAGGAGTCTAGCTGCTGCGTCTGTCGTTGGCGCGGCGTAAGCACCACCATTCCGGAATTTTCAGTAATCCAGACACCCGAAATTACCAAACAAACTCCCGGCGAAGGCGACGTAATGTCTTGTCGGGCGGTCGCGGCATTATGACGACGGTTACAGGGACATAACAGTTTGAATGTTGGATATATATCGTGTTTTGGATGCACTTATGTGCAGCTTGACAGTGCGGGCCGCCGTTATGGTAGGATGCGTGCGGTCGTGCTAGACGGGGAGCTAGCGGTGCCCTGTACCCGCAATCCGCTATAGCGGGGTTGAATTCCCGCTCGAGGTCCAGGGTCCGTGGAGACTGCTCTCGGCATGTCAGCGTCGATAACCTGGCCCTGCGCGGCGAGACGCTGCGAACCCCGTCAGGCCCGGAAGGGAGCAGCGGTAAGTAGTTAGTTTCGGGTGCCGTAGGTTAAACCGGGTAGGAGTTGGCGGTCGAGGGAAAGTCTGCGGGTCCGGATCGACAGCGGGTGCACGACCGGAGCTACTGGCTCGGGCTGAATCGAGCCTAAACTGGAAGAGGTGTTGCTGAGAGCGACCACTCGGCGACCGGGATTAGACGGTCCGCCGGGGGCACGCGGGCAAAGCCGCCCGATCCGCCGGCGTTCCTCCAATAAGCATCTGCACCTCGCGATTGTCATCGCGGTGGGTGTCGCCTCGATGGTGGCGATCGCTATCCCTATTACGCGCACTCAGGCCAATGTGCGTGCGGCGCCCGAAAACGTAGCCTCGTCGGCTCCTGACGACCTCTCGGAGACGTTGCGGCTACAGGCGGCAGGCATTACGGCTGCACTGACCTCGACGGAAGCGGCTGGCGGCTCCGCGTTTGTGCGGCCACCGCTCGGCGCCGGGTTGTTCCCTGAACCCCTGCTTGCCGAAGCCGCGCGACAGGTCGTAAGGGACGCGTTCCCAACGCCCGAGAGCCGGGCTGCACTGGCGATAACGCGCAATAGCCCAGTGTCTTTCACAGTGCACGAGGACGGCTTCAGCGCGGGCTACACGTCCAACCAGGTAACCGTGGGTCTGGCTCTGGGCGCACAAGGTATCCTCGCCGCCGACGGAGACCTGATAATCCCGCCACTGAACAGTGAGCTTGTGCCGGGCGCTCACGTCTACATTCGCCATGCCCTTGACGTTCGCCTCGTCGTGGCCGGGACCGAGCAACGGATGTTGACACACGGCCAGACAGTCGGTGACGTTCTCGGACAGGCCGGACTAGCCCTCCAG
>DATHIJ010000549.1:0-4099 GCA_035489975.1 Propionibacteriaceae bacterium
CGAAGCTGGGTGTCGTTGAGCCCCTTCTTGCGATAGTTGCGTACGATCCGCCTGGCAAACCGGTCATTGAAGAGGGTCTGATAACCCGGCCGGTCGCAGCACTCGCTCATGGACTCATTGTGCACCTGACTCCGCCGGAAACCGTCAGCCACGCGTCCTAGACTCGGCTCGACCACCTTATAGATAAGGAGTCGCGTTGATTCTGGAAGCAGAAGTCTTCGTACTGGCTGACCAGGCTGCGGTGCAGGTGTACGGGCAGATCCGCCAAGATCAATGGGAGACCCAGCTTCCTCCGCTGTTCGACATGCCTGGCGCGGATCAGCCGATCCCACTCAGACGGGCCATCAACCATTACGCCTCCGACAACGCCTGGGTGCCCGACATGCTGGCCGGTCGCACGATGGAGGAGGTCGGGCGCAACCGCTTCGACGGGGATCTGCTGGGCGGCAATCCACGCGGCAACCTCGAAAGCATCAGCGCTGCAGCATGTGACGCGGCACGCAGGGTCAGCGATCGGGACGCAATCGTGCGTTGTTCATACGGTGACGTACCGACATGGGACTACTTCTGGCAGCTCAATATCGCGCGGACGATCGGCGCCCACGATGTGGCGCGTCACATCGGGATCGATGATTCGATCTCGGAGGAGCTGGCGCGCGGCATGTGGGATGGAACGGAGGCTTCCGCGGCGATGTGGCGATCAATCGGCATCTTCCGTGCGCCCGTCGGAGTCTCAGATAACGCACCATGGCGCGCCAGGTTCCTCGCCCTCACTGGGCGCGCAGCGTCAGCGGATCTCTGACCTACAGCGGAATCCGCAGGTCAAGCAGGAAATCAGCGGCTCGGGACAATTGATCAAGAAGTAGTCCGTCAAATGTCCCTGGCTTGGGCCGGTGCTTCGCTTCCGCTCGCAGGCTTTCGCAAGGACTTCAACCCGAGTGCGAAGACCGCGACGACGAGGGCCGCGACGCCGTACACGATGCACAGCAGCCAGTACCTCTCGGCACCCTCGAGGCCACCCAGGAAGAGACCCTGGGAGAGGTTGATCGCGCCGTGGAACAAGGTGGCAAGAAGCACGCTGCCCTTGGTGTGCAGGAAGACCCAGGTCATCAAGATCGAGTACTCGACGGTCAGCAAGACGAACGCTGGCAATGGCAATCCGTACTGTGGAGTGCCCGGCACCAGAAAGGTTGGCAGATGCCATAGGCCCCACACCACTCCCAAGATCAGGCTGGCCACCACCGCGGATCGCTTCTCGAGCAGCAGCGCCAACGCATAACCTCTCCAGCCCAGCTCCTCACCGACCACCAGAACGAAGACGACGAAGTCGAGGACCGACACCGCTCCCATCTGGACGAGCGCTGACCCCCCGCCGGCGTAGTACAGACCCGCGGCCGCAAGCGCCAGAACTGTCGGCAGTCCGAGCGCGATCACGTACCAACGCACCCCGACCCGCCAGATCCCTACCCGGCTCAGCAGCTGCTTCACAGCCGACCTGCCGCCGGTTACCGCGGCCATGATGATCGCGGCGAGTGCCGGACCGAAGAGGCCAGGGATGCCAAGCAGCGGAGAGAACCTGAGGAGTGGATAGATCCACCAGGTCAGCAGGTACGCCAGGACGAAGAAGGCGATCAGCGGATGCTTTCTCACCAACGCCCGAACCACCCTTCCAGCTAATCGGCTTCCGCAGGTTGCGTGGCGGCGGACTCAGTGACTCCTTGACGTCGTGAGAGCAATGCAACGCCCATAGATCCCCAGAGCAATGCCAGCAGCAAGGCCTCGGCGGAACTGAAGATCGCGTTCGCTACGGCACCCAGCGGGAAAGCCACGATAAGGAGTACGCCGCACCACCTGGGCAGCAGCCGGGCGCGGATGATGATCACCCCGAGAAGTATGGAGCCAATGATCAGCAGCACCGCGCCGGGAATGCGAAGGTTCAAGAGTGATGCCTGTCCCAGTACCATGCTGATTACTGCAATGACAGCGATGATCGCGTATCCAATGATCGTCAGCGCCGTTCCGATGGCTCCCAACCGGCCGTACCGAGGCGTCCCGCTGTGCAACGCATGAATACCCAATACGGCAACGATCATTGCGATGTAGGCAACGAGCCCAACGCCGCGGTAGAGGTAGCTGGCCCCGGAGTCGTACGTCTGCTCTAGCGGACTCATCTGGTTGAGGATGGCGGAGACAATCCATAGCGCTGCGGCTACTAGGCCGGCTATCCCACCCCATTTGACCTTTGACGACATGATCACATTCCTTCCTTGCTTAGCACAGGTTCCGGGTTGGGCAGTGGTTCCTCCTGCTTGCGGTACTTGCGCGACAGGTCGGTGGGCCCGGTGATGGCAATCACCAAGATCGCCACGACAGTCCAGACCAAGGCCAAGAGCCACGACTGGCGAATTGAGTCACCGCCCGAGAACATCGGGGAGAAGAAGCTGCCCGAGACGGTGTTGTTCGCTGCGTGCATCACCATGATGATCAACACGCTGCCGCGGGCATTGTTGAAAACCCAGTTGTAGACAATCGTTCCCGCGAAGATCAAAACGATGTCGGAGTAGGCGACCTGACCAGCAACCATGAGAGGCAGATGCCAGCCTGCGATCAAGGCGCCCAAGATCAGGCTGGCCACCAGTGCTGATCGACGGCTTTGCAATCTTGGGAAGGCGTAGCCTCTCCAACCCGGCTCCTCCCATGCCCCGCCGAACCCCGGAACAAGCAGCAGGATCGCGAAGATCGCAAACAGCTCGGTCCAACCGTTGAGTTCAGCTGTGGAGGGAGCTTCAGCACCAAACAAAACGTTGAGCACTGTCGCGGTGGCGGCAAGAACCGCCGGTAGGAACAATGCCACCGCGTACCATCCCGGCGACACACGCCAGCGAACCATCCTCCGGAAGAGACCGAGGAGCCCAGCCTTGCCCTCGGTCAACGCGAGCACGACGATCGCGGCAAGAAAAGGCCCGAAGCTCGCAATAGGGTTCGGAAATAGCCCAAATGCATAAAGAATCCAGGCCCACCACGACAATGCGTAGGCCAGTATGAAGAAAGTCGCCAGCGGATGGCGTTTCACGAGAGCCAACATTCCTCCCATGCCGAGATCGGGAGCAATCCCCGCGCTGCTTTATCTATAAGTCTGGCCTCGATAGCGTGGCAACGCTAGGCGGTTCGCCAGTACCAGATGAGCGGTTTTCTGGTATATCCGCCAAAAAGTGGACCCCGGCCCGCGAGCGGGGAAACTGATCAAGCGCCTTCCGGCCGGGCTGCCCTAGCATCAAGTTATGGGTCGACGCGTACTCATCCTCGCAGCCGGAATCGGCTCCGGCCACAACATCGCAGCCAGTGTCCTCGAGTCGTGTTTTCAGGCGGCCCCTGAAGTCGATGAGGTGCAGCGGCTCGACATCCTCGAGTCGACCAACGAGGTCTACCGCACCCTGTACGACGATGGCTATTTTGCTCTGGTCGAAGCCGTACCGTGGCTGGTCGGCTGGGGTTACGACGCGAACGATCCTCCATTCAAGTTGGCGAAGTGGATCTCGCTGTGGGATCGCATCAACACGACGGCAACCGCCAGAGCCATCAAGGCCTTCCGCCCAGACATCATCGTCTGCACACACTTTCTGCCGAACCGATTGGCCGCCCTGATGATCACTCGCGGTGTCATCGAGGCGAAACTGGCGGTCGTCACCACTGACTACGACTTCCAAGGACTGTGGCTGAGCAGTCCGTTCAACCACTTCTTCGTGGCACGGGACGAAACGAAGGCCTATATGGCCGCGATCGGCGTGCCTGCCGACCGGATCACTGTCTCCGGGATACCGGTCCAACCGGGTTTGGGTGAGCCAGTTGACCGGGACGCGATCCTTCGGCGCTACGACTTGCGGCCGGGTCGGCCGATTCTGCTGATCTCGGCCGGGGCGGCCGGCGGCGCGTACACCCAGACGATCGTGCAGCAGACGTTGCGGATGCGCAATGACTTCCAAGCCGTCGTGGTGTGCGGCCGTAACGAGAAGTTAAAGAGTCAGATCGAAGGCCTGGTCGCCTTCCACCGCGATCGATACCGGGTTCTGGGGTACACAAACGACATGTCCGACCTGAT
>DATHIJ010000550.1:0-3303 GCA_035489975.1 Propionibacteriaceae bacterium
TCGCTCCGCCTTTCGCATTCCATTCCAATGTGCCTTCCCCGACATCGCAGCTGCAGGGTCGAAGGTCCCGACGGGCCGGGACGCAGGATGGTTATCGGACCGCAACTCAAGGCAAGCGCTCGTCGATGTTTTACGGCTCCAGCGCCGGGTAAGTCCCTCTTTTTGAGGAGGACACATCGCGCTATGAACATGTATGGCATATCGCGCCGCCGGTTCTTGCAGATCGCTGGGGCCGGGATGGCAGGTGCAGCACTCGCGGGATGCACATCTGGAGAACAGGCAGTCCAGCCCCAAGTCGCGCCGGGGGTTCCCACGCCGTCGACCACATTCACTGAGCCGACGCGCAAGCTCTCCGGCGACCTGAAGATCCTGATGTGGAGCCACTTCGTTCCCGCAGCCGATCAGTGGTTTGACCCCTTCGTGCAGGAGTGGGGGAAACAGGTCGGCGTCAACGTCACAGTCGACCACATCAACCAGGCCGAGATCCCGGCCCGCACCGCGGCTGAAATCCAAGCCAAGCAGGGCCACGACCTCATTCAGTACATCGCCACTTTCTCGCAGTTCGAGCCGAGCGTTGTCGACCTGAAGGACGTTGTCCAAGAGGCCGAGAAGAGGCACGGCAAGATGCTCGATGTCGTTCGGAAATCGAGCTTCAATCCGAACACCGACAAGTACTACGCGTACTCGCCGGCCTGGGCACCAGATCCCGGTGACTATCGAAAGAGCATGTGGGAGAAGGTCGGCTTGCCCAACGGGCCGACGACCTGGGACGAGCTACTCCGGGGTGGTGCCGAGATCAAGAAGTCCCAAGGCATCCAGATGGGCATCGGAATGTCGCAGGAGATCGACTCCAACATGGCCGGGCGTGCCCTGATGTGGTCGTTCGGCGGCTCGATTCAAGACGAGAACGAGAAGGTCGTCATCAACTCGCCGGAGACCGTGGCGGCTGTGGAGTTCATGACCAGGCTCTACAAGGAGTCGATGACGCCAGAGGTGTTCTCGTGGAATGCCGCGTCTAACAATCAGGGGCTTGTCGCAGGTCAGATGTCCTACATCCTGAATTCCATTTCGGCCTGGCGTACGGCTCAAACTGAGAACCCGGCGGTGGCCGACGACATCTCCTTCGTCAAGGCGCTGCAAGGGCCCAAGGACGCACTGGTTGCGCAGCACGTCATGTACAACTGGATCGTCCCGTCGTTCTCGCCCAACGTCGATGCTGCGAAGGAATTTCTGCTTCACTACACCGCGAATCTGCCATCGGTGACCTACCAGTCGAAGCTCTACGACTTCCCGGCGTTCCCCGATGCGGTGCCGGATCTGGACGGTTGGCTGGACAAGGATCCATTCGGTGCCAACCCGCCAGACAAGCTCGCCGTACTCAAGGACTCCCTCGACTGGTGCACCAACATCGGCCACCCCGGGCCAGCCAGTCCCGCGATCGGTGAGGTGTTGTACACCTTCGTCATTCCGAATATGTACGCAAAGGCAGCGCGCGGAGAGCTCTCCCCGCAGCAATCTGTTGCGGAGGCCGAGAAACAAATCAACAGCATCTTCCAGAACTGGCGCTCCCGCGGGCTAGTGGCGGGATAGCCGGCATGCGCCCTGAGCCTGTCGAAGGGCGCTTCGACAAGCGCCGTCCTGAGCTCGTCGAAGGGCTCAGCGCGCAAACCGAGGAGGCAAAGGCGTGGCTGTCGTCGAGGTCCGCAACCTGACAAAGCAGTTCGACGGCGGACGCGGCCACGGACACGTCCGCGCAATCGATGGCATCAACCTAGCGACGCGTGAAGGCGAATACCTCGTGCTGCTAGGCCCGTCTGGCTGCGGCAAGACCACGCTGTTGCGTACCATCGCCGGCCTCGAGGATCCCACCGACGGCGAGGTGCTTATTGGCGGCAATGTCGTGAACGGCCTGCCACCCCGACTGCGACGCATCGCGATGGTGTTCCAGAGTTACGCGCTGTATCCGCACAAGACTGTCCTTGACAACATCGTCTTTCCACTCAAGGCTGCCCAGCTCGATAAGCCAGAACGCGAAAGCAAGGCCCGCTGGGCCGCGGAGTTGCTGGGCATCGATCAGTTGCTCAGCCGCCGCCCGCGGCAACTCTCGGGTGGGGAACGGCAACGCGTCGCGCTGGCGCGAGCAATGGTCCGGGAACCCCAGGTCTTCCTGCTGGATGAACCGCTGTCTAATCTTGACGCCAAGCTGCGCGCGAGTGCGCGTGACGAGCTCAAGCGATTTCAGCAGCGCGTCGGGACTACGACGATCTATGTGACGCACGACCAGTCGGAGGCGATGGGCCTCGGCGACCGGATTGCGGTGATGGAGCTGGGTCGGGTGCGGCAGCTGGCTCCGCCTGTGGAGGTGTATGACGAGCCGGCGGACACGTTCGTCGCAACGTTCCTCGGCTCGCCACCGATGAACCTGGTACCCCGGGACGGGCATCTCGTCGGATTCCGACCTGAGCATCTGCTGCCGGAGGATGTGGTTCCCTCCGAACACAAGATCCGGGTGCCGTTTACGGTGGACCGGATCGAGCATCTGTCGGGTGATCGACACCTGTACGGGACCGTGCACCGGCTTGGCGAGGAAACGCGCGTCATCACCCGCCTCCCGGCTACCGTCACGCTTCCCGTGGAGCCTGGCGAAGAGCACTCGTTCGCCGTCGCCGCGGACAGATTGCGGTTCTTCGATGCGAGCACTGGTGAGCGGTCGGAACCCATGCCGTTACGCGAGGGCTAGTGGTGGTTCAAACAACGGCAGCAAAGCCCGACACCCAGGTGGCCGCCGGGGATAAAGTCGGTCGCCGCGATCGCCGCGGCCTTGCCGATCGAGAAGGGTTTCTCGCTTGGGCGATGCTGCTGCCTTCGATCATCTACATCGCCGTGTTGGTCGGGCTCCCGCTGCTGTTGGCCATCGCGTTTTCGTTCAGCGATGTCACCGCTGGTGATCCCTCATTTGACTGGGATGGTCTAGCGAACTATCGGCAGATCTTCGACGATCCGGTGTTCTGGCAATCGTTGCGGAACACCATCATTTTCACCGCCGGTTCGATGGTGCTCATCGTGGTGTTCGGCAAGGTGCTGGCCAACATTCTCGTGGCCGATTTCCACGGAAAGTGGATCGTACGATTCCTCGTTCTGCTGCCGTGGACCACGCCAGTGGCGTTGTCGGCCATCGCTTGGCTGTGGATGCTGGACTCGATCTTCAGCCCCATCGACTGGATGCTGCGCGAGGTCGGTCTGATCAACGGCAACATGTACTGGCTTGGCCGGCCCAATCTCGCCCTGATCTCAGTCATCGCG
>DATHIJ010000551.1:0-24295 GCA_035489975.1 Propionibacteriaceae bacterium
ATGTGACAACAGACCTTGAGCCGCGCAACATCGTCGGGATCATGGGCGGTCATGACATGCCGCGCACTGACGATATGTACCGCGCAGCAGCCGAGCTCGGAGCGAGCCTCACCCTCGCTGGCCGCACAGTACTCACCGGCGGCGGTCCGGGGGCGATGGAGGCAGCAAATCTTGGAGCGTATCTGAGTAGCTGGCCGGCATCACTCGACGAGGCGTTGACGATCATGAAACTGGCGCCGTCGTTCCGACCCAGCATCGATGCCTGGGCAGCTGGCGCCTTCGAGGTGCGGGACCGTTGGCCCATCAGCGGCGCGGGTCGCAGCCTCAGCATCCCGACCTGGTTCTACGGCCACGAGCCAACCAACGTCTTCGCCAGCGAGATCGCCAAGTACTTCTCCAACGCGCTGCGCGAAGACTCTCTGCTGAGTCGCTGCAGGGGTGGCGTCGTGTATCTGCCGGGGCAGGCCGGCACAGTGCAGGAAATCTTCCAGGCCGTCACGGAGAACTTCTACGCCGCCGATGCCACCCTTGTCGCTCCGCTGATCTTGGTCGGCCGTCATTACTGGATCCAGACCTATCCTGCGTGGGCGCTCTTGCAAAGGCTCGGCGCCGACCGACCCATGGGCGAGTCGATCCACTGCGTCGACAGCGTGAAGGAAGCAGCCGATCTCCTAACAGGTTGATGGCCATAAACCCGGCTCCGGCGTGATCGACACTTCGTCGGGCGTGGCCTTTCAGGCCCTCGGAGGCCAGGGCCTGCCCTAAGCTCAACACCCACTGAACCAAAGATCGGGGGAACCAACCATTAGGAAACTCTTGGCCGCCATTGTCACAGGCCTAGTCGTCATCGCAGGCCTTGTCCTTGTTGCGCCGGCCCAAGCTGCCACAGACGTGCTGCCAGACCTCAGGACGCGTGGGATGACCGACTTTCGCATTGAGGTAACTTCAACCGGCGAAAAGCGTCTGCGGTTCACAACCCAGATCGCCAACCTAGGCCCAGGCGTCTTTGAGGTCTACGCGAAGCGGCCTAACACCAGCACCGCGAATATGACGGTCTTTCAGCGGGTTCACGACACCGCTGGAGGCTATCGCTCGATTCTGGTCACTGGCACTCACGCCTTCTACTCTGGAGACGGCCACAACCACTGGCACATCTTCAAGCTGCAAGAGTTCGAGATCCGCAACCTCAATGCGGATGGCACTGAAGGCCCTATCGCGGGCTCTGGAGCCAAAACAGGTTTCTGCTTCTTCGACAACACTGTCTACAACCTGACCCTCCCCAATGCCCGTCAAAGCCCCCGCTACAAGGGATGCGGCACCGAATCCTCCCTGAGCATCAAGACCGGCGTAAGCGTTGGCTGGGCCGACACGTACGCGGCGAGCCTGCCCTATCAGTGGATCAAGATCAACGGCCTTGCGGACGGGAATTACAAGGTTCGAGTCAGGACCGACCCCAAGAACTGGTTTGCCGAGGCTGTCGAGTCGAACAACAGCATCTCCAAAACCGTCAAGATCACCGGCAACACCGTAATCAAAGTCTGAGGGGGGCACTAGGGCGTGATCGACAATTCGTCCGGTGTTGCAAGGGTTAGCACCGCCTCCTCAATGTGGTCCTGTTGCTCCAGCTCGCGCTCCACCCGGCGCAACCGAATGGCCAGGCTGGGTTCCACGTCGTCGCCTGCCATGTCGACCGCAGCAACCAGGTAGAGGCGACCCGGGCCGACGTACTCCAGGTGCAGGTAGGTGATTCGGTCGATGTCAGGGCGTTCCAAGAGCGCGCCGAGCACCCGCTGCCGGATCTCAGGGCGAACGACCTCTCCAACCAGGAAGCGGCGGTTGCGGTCGATCAGAAAGACCGCGATGACTGCAAGGAGTACGCCGACCAGGATCGAGCCGATCGCGTCGGGTGTCGGCGAACCCGTCGCCTGATGGAGCCCAATACCAATCACCGCAATCGTGATGCCAACCAGCGCGGCAGCGTCCTCAGCGAAGACAGCGCGCAAGGTGGGATCCGAGGTGTTCAGCACAAAATTCGTGATGGTCTGATCGCGTGCTGCGGCCATGCGCCGAGACTGGGTCATAGCCCGCAGAAACGAAACGCCTTCGAGTACGAAGGCAATCGCCAAGACGACATAGGCGACAAGAAAGTTCGAAGCTTCCTCTGGTTCGATCAGCTTCTGGATGCCGCGCCAGATCGACACAACCGCGCCGGCGGTGAAAAGTCCAAACGCGGCGAACATCGACCAGACGTAGGCCTCTCGCCCGAAGCCCATCGGGTGCCGGCTGTCCGGCTCGCGGTCCGATCGCCGGTCAGCCACCAGCAGAAAGATCTCGTTGCCAGCATCCGCCCAGGAATGCGCGGCCTCGGCGAGCATCGATGCCGACGAGGTAATCGCGGCGGCAATCGATTTGGCGATTGCGATCAGCAGGTTGGCCAGGAACGCGATCAGCACGGTCAGCAGGCTCTGGTTGACCTTCTTTGGCTGTCGCTCGCTGTCTGCCGTAACCAACTCACCGGCCACTCTTCGACCCTATCGAGGCCAGCGGGGCGACTCATCTTGCCAGCTGGCTGCCAGGTTTCACCCAGGGTTTTGACAGGTTGGCGCTCCACCCTTTCGACAGCACATTTTTGGGTACCAATGAAAGGGAGCAACAAAACGTGGCTTCGATCAAGACTGCAGTCGCAATAGCTTCAGGCATGCTCGTGCTTGGTGCAGGTCTCGGAGCGGCGAGCGTGGCGTCCGCAGATATCACACCGGCCCCCTACCCGACGAGCACGCCCAGTAGCCCCGCGCCCGGCGATCCCCCGCCGGGGACTGAGCGACCGGACTGGCCAACAAGCCCCGACCAGGGTGCGCAGGAGGCGGCACTGATCAAGATGTTGGCCGAGATGCTCGGCGTCGACGAGGCCCAGATCAAAGCTGCTCTCGACGAGGTCCGTGCGGCGTACGAGGCGGAAGGCCCGGCTGCGCTGGACGCGTATCTGGATCAGGCGGTGCAGTTAGGCATTCTGACTCAGGAAGAGGCAGATGCCGTACGCCAGGCGGTTGAGGGGAGCATGACCGACCTCGCTCCCCGGTGAGGCCCCGCAGCTAATAGTGTCCTGCGCCGCTGCTCATGATCTTGGCGAGACTCGCGGCCCGCTGATTGCTGAAGATGTCCTCCAGCATCACCGGTGAGCCGTCAGGCCCTGTCAGCGGGACTCGCCAGTTCGGATATTCGTCGACCGTCCCGGGCTGGTTCTGTAACTGACGCTCACCTACGGCGTCTGCCAGGGACAAGCAGCGCAGCCGCGAGGGTGTCCAGGTCAGACAGCGGTGCAGGGCTTCGACGGTTTCCTCAATCCCGGCGTCGGCCTGCATCGCTCCCCAAGATCGAAGGGCCTTCAGCCACGCCTCGCGGTCGGCTTCCTCGGCTTCCAGTTCTTCGTCCAGCGATCGAGTCAGGATGCCAAGCTGATCACGGAGTTTGACATGGTCACCGACTAGGTAGCCCGCAGTGGGCGGCAGATCATGGGTGGTGACCGAGGCCAGACAGTATTCGCGCCACTTCTCAGGCGGCAGCGGAGCACCGTCGCCATCCCAATCGAATTCGAACCACAAGATCGATGTCCCTAAGATGCCGCGTTCCCGCAGGTAGTCGCGCACCCAAGGCTCCACAGTTCCCAGATCTTCGCCAACCACCACTGCGCCTGCCCGATGCGCCTCGAGCGCGAGAATGCCGATCATGGCCTCGTGGTCGTAGCGGAGGTACGTGCCCTGCGTGGGGCGCATACCTGCGGGGATCCACCACAGTCGGAACAGTCCGATGACATGATCAACACGCAGGCCGCCGGAATGCCGCAAGATCGTTGATACCGTGTCACGGAAGGGCGCGTACGCAGTGGCGGCGAGGCGATCAGGCCGCCATGGTGGCTGATTCCAGTTCTGCCCCTGCTGGTTGAACGGATCCGGCGGGCAGCCGACCGAGACGCCTGTCGCGTAACTGTCTTGCAGGCTCCAGGCATCCGCGCCACGGGTGCTCACCCCTACTGGCAGGTCATGCATCACGCCAAGCGCCATGCCGGCTCGCACAGCCGCCTGCTGGGTGCCGGCGAGCTGCTCCTCCATCAGCCACTGCAGCCAGCACTGGAAGTTGATCTTGGCGGCATTCGCAGCGGCGAAGTCCGCGACGGCTGGAGATGCCGGATCCTGCATTTCAGCTGGCCAGTCTTGGAAGCTCCGGCCGTGTTGCTCGGACAGGGCTGCCCAAGTCGCGAAGCGCTCCAAGCCGCTTCCCTCACGGCGCTGGTAGGCAGCAAAGGAGGCCTCCCGTCCCGGCGTACGCGGTATCGAGTAGATGATCTCGAGCGCCTGCCGCTTTGCCTTCCATGATCGATCACGGTCGATCTGGCTCCACTGATCAAGCTCGTCGAGCAGCCGAGTCCTGATCTTGTCAAGCTCCGCTCGCTGCGCCGCAGTGGCTATGGCGTATTCCGGGATGCGTTCTAGTCGCAGGTAGAGCGGGTTGGCAAAGCGGCGGCTGCTCGGCAGGTAAGGGGACGGCTCGATGGGCGGCACCGGCTCGGCCGCATGTAGTGGGTTGATGAGCACGAAATCTGCCTGGTGCTCCGCGGCCGACCACACGGCCAGATCTTCCAGATCAGTCAGGTCGCCCATCCCCCAGGACTGCTGTGAGCGCACGCTGTAAAGCTGAGTTGCCAATCCCCAAGCGCGGCGCTGGCCCATCCGTTCCGGAATTCCCAGCCACTCCGGCGTGATGATCAACGGCATGGATGACTCCCGCTCGCCGCTGACGGCCAGCAGGGTGTGGTAGCCGAGTGGCAGATCGGCTGGGACCTCGAAAGACGCCTCACCGACCCAGCCATCATCGATCTCCCGCGGTGGCGCCCAGTTCTCCAGCTGTCGGAGCTCGTGACGAGTCTCACCCGTCTCGAGTTCAATCCAGATGCGGACCGGGCTGCCGTGCGGCACATGGACCCACACCGAGGCGGTGCGGTGCTGCCGAACCGTCATGCAGAACGGCAGCATTTTGGTCCACGGATAGCGGTGATGGTTCGCCAGTGCTGCGGCAGCCGCTTCCTGTGTCGACGCGTCAATGTCGAGAGCGGCGAGAACAGCGACAACAATGGCGCGATCGACGGAGATGTGCCGGCCCTGCCAGTCCCAGTACTCGGTGGCTACGCCGAAGGCCTCAGCCAGCTCATAAAGGGTCGGGTCGAGTTCTGTCACGGCGCCAATCTTGGCAGTAATCAACCGGCAGCGACGGCCTCAGCAAGCCCTCATCCACCTGGAACCAGGAGATACATGATCAGCCAGGCGAGCGGGGCGGCGACGAGGAGCGAATCAAGCCGATCCATCACCCCGCCATGCCCGGGTAGGAAGGAGCTCATGTCCTTGATCCCCAGATCCCTCTTGATCATCGATTCGATCAGGTCGCCGCAGCTGCCGGCAGCAACCAGGCTTACGCCGAGAACGATGCCCACCCAGAACGGGACATCAAGAACGAAAAGGGCCATGCAGACGCCGGCAGCCGTGCCGAAGATCAGCGACCCGGCCAGACCCTCCCACGACTTCTTGGGGCTGATCTTGGGCACCATCGGATGTTTGCCGAACAGCACCCCTGCCACGTAGCCGCCGGTGTCGTTCATGACGACGATCAGCAGGAAAGTCACCACGCGAGCACTGCCCTGCTCCTCGGCGAGCATCAAGGCTGCGAACGAGCCGAGGAACGGCACGTACCCGATGATCAGCATGCTGGCAGCGACGTCGCGAACGTATCCCGCGGCGCCCTTCGGCATCCGCCAGATCAGGCTGGCCAGCACCGTCAGCGCCAAGGAGGCCAGTAGCACGCTGGTAGTTGAGAAGACCACCGGCTCCTGCCGCCCCGCGAAATAGGAGCCAAATGCGATGGCGACGCTGCCGATCGCGATCGGGATGATCGCCGAGGTCATACCCTGCTTCTTCAGTGCCTCGTGCAGCTCGACCGTAGCCAGTACCAGTGCCACAGCGACCAGGGCAACGAAAGCAGGCTTGAGGTACACCAGGCTGAGCACGACGTACGCGCCAAGTCCGACACCGATGCCGATGGCGGCCGGCAAATTACGCCCTGCGCGGCCGTGTGTCTGCGCCGGCGCCGCCGGTGTCTCAGTCATCAGATTTGACTGTAGCTGCAGAGCGTCGGCAATCGCGCGAGCAGCTCCTCAAACTTCAAGCAGTTCGGCTTCCTTGTGCTTGAGCACTTCGTCAATCTCATCGACGTGCTTTCGCGTTGCGGTGTCGAGCTGCTTCTCCGCTCGCACCACCTCGTCCTCACCGACTTCCTTGTCCTTGACCATTCGGTCCAGGGCCTCCTTGGCCGTACGTCGAGCGCCACGGACGGAGATCCGGGCGTCTTCGGCTTTGTGTTTGGCCAACTTGATGTATTCCTTGCGCCGCTCCTCGGTGAGCTCGGGAAGCGTGACTCGGATGGTGGTGCCGTCGTTGGACGGATTCACCCCGATGTCTGAGTTGCGGATGGACTTCTCGATGTTGGCCATCGCGGACTTGTCGTAGGGGGTGATCAGCACAATACGGGCGTCTTGCACATGGAAGGTGGCAAGTTGCTGGAGCGGTGTCGGCGAGCCGTAGTAGTCGGCGGTCAGCTTGGCGAAGATTGCTGGGTGCGCCCGACCGGTGCGAATCGCTGCGAACTCTTCCTTCGTGTATTCGACCGCATTCGCCATTTTGACCTCGGCCTCACGCATGATGTCGGCGATCACAGCTGTTCTTCTCCTTAAGCGTGGACGATCGTTCCGATCTTCTCACCCGACACCACGCGAACGATTGTGCCGTCGGTGTCAAGGCTGAAAAAGATCATAGGGAGCTTGTAGTCGCGGGCCATGCTGATCGCCGTCGCATCCGCAACCTTGAGGTTCCGTGACAGGTACTCGTCATAAGTCAGCTCGTCGAATTTGATCGCGTCAGGGTGCTTACGCGGGTCGGCCGAATACACCCCATCGACACCTTGCTTCCCCATCAGCAGGACCTCGGCACTGATTTCGAGGGCTCGCTGAGCCGCCACTGTGTCGGTGGAGAAGTACGGCATCCCGGAGCCAGCGCCGAAGATGACGACGCGACCCTTCTCAAGATGCCGCTCGGCGCGCCGCGGGATATAAGGCTCGGCCACCTGGCCCATGGTGATTGCAGTTTGCACTCGTGTCTGAACGCCGACCTTTTCCAGAAAGTCTTGCAGAGCCAGGCAGTTCATCACCGTGCCGAGCATGCCCATGTAGTCCGCCCGGTCGCGTTCCATGCCGTGCTGTTGCAGCTCGGCGCCGCGAAAAAAGTTGCCGCCGCCAGTGACGACCGCCACCTGGACCCCCGTCTGGACCACAATGGCGATCTGCTTAGCGAGTCCCGCGACGACGTCCGGGTCGATTCCGAGCTTGCCCCCACCGAACACCTCACCCGAGAGCTTCAACATCACGCGCTTGTACGGACCGTTCACTCGTCGCGTTCCTCTCTCGGTTCTTTTGTGAGCTGCTCGCGCAATGCCGACACTCGCAGCTCTGCGTTCTTTGTGAGCTGCTCGCGCAATACCGACACTCGCAGCTCGGAGTTAGGCGCCGGCCGGCGCGAAACTATTGCGCCCCAGCCGCCTCGAAGCGTACGAACCGCAAGACCTTGATCCCTGCCTGGTCAAGCTGCTTGCCAAACGGAATCTTGCTATCGGTGACGGAGGGTTGATCGAGCAGCGCGATGTCTTTGAAGTAAGCGTTCACACGGCCCTCGACGATCTTGGGAACAGCCTGCTCAGGCTTGCCCTCCTCTTTCGCCGTTGCCTCGGCGATCCGCCGTTCGTTCTCCACCAGTTCGGCCGGAACGTCATCTCGGCTGAGGTACTGAGGGCGCATCGCGGCAATTTGCATTGCGGCGCCGCGGGCGGCTGACTCGTTGGTTCCCTCGTACTCGACCAACACTCCCACCTGTGGTGGAAGATCCGACGCCCGGCGGTGCAGGTAGACCGCGGTCTGACCGTCGAAGTAGGCGGCAGCGCTCACTTCGAGCTTCTCGCCGATCTTGACTGCCAGCTCCTCAACCGCCTCGCCGACGGTCTGGCCCGAGGGCAAGACGGCGGCATTTGCTGCCTCCACACCGTCGGCCTTGCTCGCCGCCACCGCCTTCACGGCATCGGCGGCCAACGCCTGAAAGGCATCGTTCTTGGCGACAAAGTCCGTCTCGGCCCCCAGCTTGAGCAGGGCGCCATCGATGGAAGCTACCAACCCGTTCGCTGTCGTACGCTCAGCGCTACGCTTGGCCGCTTTGGCCTGACCGCTTACTCGCAGGACTTCGACTGCCTTGTCGAAATCGCCGTCAGCTTCGGTCAGGGCCCGCTTGCAGTCCATCATGCCCGCGCCCGTGGCGTCGCGGAGTTTCTTCACTTCAGCAGCGGAGATCATTGCCATGAGTTACGTGGTCCTCGTTCTTTCTGATCTGATGGGCGTTCAGCCGTGAGTCGAGCCCTTCTCGGGGTCGTAGACGTTTTCCGGATCCGGGTTGTCGGACTGAAGCTCCGAATCCAGCTCCTTGTCCGCATCCTCCTCGGCCTCGAGCGCTGCTTCCTCGGGCTGCTCCTCGCCTGGCACCGGAGGGGCATCAGCCGCCGGTATGTCATGCGGCGTGGCTGGTGCCGGCTCCTGGGTGGCGCCGAGCAGCTCGAGCTCCCAGTCCGGCATCGGCTCAACCTCCGCCTCTGTCCCCGTCTGCGCACCGGAGCGGGCCATCAGGCCGTCCGCGACGGCGTCGGCTAGCACCCGTGTGAGCAATGACACCGAGCGAATCGCGTCGTCATTCCCCGGGATCGCAAAGTCGACCTCGTCAGGGTCGCAGTTGGTATCGAGGATCGCGATCACCGGAATCCGTAACTTGCGAGCCTCATCGACCGCCAGATGCTCTTTCTTGGTGTCGACGATCCAGACCGCTTGAGGAGTCCTTGTCATATCCCGAATGCCGCCCAGGGTGCGTTCCAGTTTCTCTTTCTCCCGGCGCAACCCCAGCAGCTCCTTCTTGGTGAGACCGGAGGCGGCAATGTCGTCGAAGTCAAGCCCTTCCAGCTCCTTGAGCCGCTGGATGCGTTTGATCACAGTGTGAAAGTTGGTCAGCATGCCGCCCAACCAACGCTGGTTCACGTACGGCATGCCGACCCGCGTCGCCTGCTCGGCGATTGCCTCTTGGGCCTGCTTCTTGGTGCCGACAAAGAGCACTTGGCCGCCACGGGCGACGGTGTCCTTGACGAACGCGTACGCGCGGTCGATGTAGGTCAGCGACTGCTGCAGGTCGATGATGTAGATGCCGTTGCGTTCGGTGAAGATGAATCGCTTCATCTTCGGATTCCAACGGCGGGTCTGGTGTCCGAAGTGGACACCGCTCTCCAGGAGCTGTCGTGTAGTGACGACGGCCATGGCCGCGTTCCTTCCTTGCCGGCACGTGCATCTCGCCGGCGTACGGTTGTTCAGCACCGAACCCTTCGGCGCTGCCTGATGCTCGCCCGACACACACTCGACCTGGTGTCTTGGCAGGTCGAGACCGAATGTGCCGCCCGGACCGGAGCCGGTACGCGAGCATGCGAAGTCAGACCTGATGGCAGATCTGCACCCGTGAGTCTATGCCACGGTTGGTGCTCACGCACTTCGTTGACCTGCAGCCCGTGACGAGCCTCAGCAGCAGCCCGTACACAGGCGGGCAGTGGTTTCGACCGTCGTCCACAGATTTGCTAGAGGCTGCACGATTCTGGCCGGCGTCCAGAGACTGCCGCTATGCGAGTGCTCCGTCGACACCTTCGAGTCATGATCTTCGTGGCGGTTTGCCTCGGCGTGCTCGCAATTCCGGGTTCGGCCGTCGCTGCTCCATTAATGCCCACACCCGCCGGTTGGCCGCTCCACGGTTTACCCGTGGTGCAGCGAGTGTTCGCTCCGCCAGCACTCGCCTGGGTCTCCGGGCATCGCGGTGTTGATCTTCTCGCCAAGCCAGGTGAGGCCGTCTTGGCCGCGGCGAGCGGCACGATAACCTTTGCTGGCTCGATTGCCGGCAAACCCGTCGTCAGCATTGACCACGGCTCGGTCCGCACCACGTATGAGCCCGTGGTCACCACGCTGCGCGTCGGCGATCGGGTCGCGCTCCGACAAGTGATCGGCTTCCTCGGAACGAGCGGGCATTGTCGCGGGTGCCTGCACTGGGGCCTCCGGGAGGGCAAGCGTTATCTCGACCCGCTGCTCCTGCTCAGCGGTCGCGGTGGCCGGCTGCGGCTGGTGGCTGAGTCTCAGCGTGAGGTAGTGCAGCGCGCGGCTCAGGCTCGCGCGCGTGTGACCGCCTCGACGACTCAGGCAGGAGCCATCGTCAGCCCGCCTGGACGGCCGGGCCGCCACGGCTTCCTCCATCCGGTGCCGGGTGTTGTGAGTTCCGAGTTCGGGATGCGTCTCCATCCAGTCCTCAAGATCTGGAAACTGCACGACGGCACTGACTTTGGCGCCGCTTGCGGCACGACCATTCGTGCGCCTCACGCGGGCGTGGTTACCCGGGCATTCTTCAATTCTGCTTACGGCAATCGGCTGTTCCTCAGCCACGGCAGCGTGGATGGCGTTCATGTGGAGACCGCCTTCAACCACGCTGCCCGCTATCTGGTTCAGCCGGGTCAGCGAGTGAGCCGGGGACAGCTGATCGGCGAGGTCGGGAGTACCGGTCTCTCGACCGGCTGCCACTTACACCTCATGGTGTGGCTCGATGGACGTCTCAGCAACCCGATGAGCTGGCTGTGACAGCGCTCGCAAAGCTCTTCTCAGGCCCGGGGATGAGCCTGTTCAAAGGCCGAGCGCAGCCGCTCGTTCGTCACGTGGGTGTAAATCTGCGTGGTGGCCAGTGAAGCGTGCCCGAGCATCTCCTGCACGCTGCGCAGGTCAGCCCCGCCTTCCAGCAGGTGGGTCGCCATCGCGTGACGAAGCCCGTGCGGGCCGAGGTCGGGCGCTCCCTGAGTCATCTGAAGGGAGCGATGAACAATCCGGCGCACGACACGCGGGTCGACCCGCTTGCCGCGCTCGCCGAGGAACATGGCTTGTCCCGAGTCAGCCGTTTCCAGCAGGAGTCGTGTCTTCCCCAGCCAGGCCTCCAGGGCGCGCAAGGCAGGCGCACCGAGTGGGACGGTTCGTTCCTTGCGCCCTTTGCCGAAAACTCGGATCACACGGCGCTCCCGATCAAGATCACCCAGGTCGAGACCGCATAACTCGGATACTCGGATTCCGGTGGCGTACAGGACCTCCAAGACCGCGGCATCACGGGCGGCAACCGGTCCCCCGGCGTCTCCAACTGCGGCGACCGCCCCATCGAGCATCTGAGCTGCAGTTGCGGCTTCCAGGGTTGGCGGCAGTATGCGACTGATCTTGGGCGAGCGAAGATTGGCGGCCGGATTTCTGGCGGTCTGGCCGGTCTCCTGCGCCCAAGCGAAGAACACTCGTGCTGCGGCCGCTCGGCGTTGCAGAGTCGCGCGAGCGTGTCCGAGGCTGTGCTGCTTGGCCAGCCAACTGCGCAGCGCCCTCAGGTCGACGCTGTCCAACGAATCGATGCCGAGCCGACCCAGATGGGTGAACAGGTTCAGCAGGTCGGTCCGATAGGCGCGTACGGTGTGCTCAGCGAGGTTTCGCTGGGCTCCCAGATGCCGCAAGTAGCCGTTCAGCAGTGCCTCGAACCGCGGCGGCAAGTCCTTCTCGGCCACCTGACCACTCTGAAACACCGGGGTGCGTATTCCAAGCGCGCCACGCGGTACCCTCACCGGCGTGCCCTCTCAGATCAGGACCGTGGATGAGTTGAGAACTGGCGGAACAATCCTCCCAATCCTCCGCTGGGGAAACCCAATCATGCACCGGACGACCCGTCGGGTAACGGCCTTCGATGAGGAACTGCTTGAACTGGTGCAAAACATGTTCGCCACGATGTATGCGGCGGAGGGAGTCGGACTAGCGGCGACCCAGGTGGGCGCCGATCTGGCCGTGTTCATCTACGACTGCCCTGACGAGGACCACGTCAGGCATGTCGGTGTGATGTGCAATGCCGAGGTCAGCCTGCCGGAAGGCAAAGAGCGCAAACTGCACGCCAGCGACGAGGGCTGTCTGTCCTTGCCGGGCGCTTACATGGAGTTGGCCCGACCCGACCGTGCCATCTGCCGAGGCCTCGATCAGAACGGCGAGAGTGTCGAGGTGGTGGGCACCGGCCTGCTTGCTCGCTGCCTGCAGCACGAAACAGACCATCTGAACGGCATCGTGTTCGGCGACCGGCTCTCAGGGCGGGCTCGCAAGAAGCTCTACGCATTACATGAGGATGCAGCCGACCTCTATCCCGAGGACTGGCCAGTCAGACCCCGCGCCGACAGCGCGTAACAAGCGATTGCACCCGCGGCTGCCACATTGAGTGAATCGATGGCCGCAGACATGGGAATACGGGCCCTGACTGCCGCGCCGTCCGACCAACGCGTTGAGAGTCCGGCGCCCTCAGTGCCGAGCAGCACAGCAATTCGACTCTGTGATGTGATCGTTGCGGCGAGTTCGCTGAGTTCAACGGCATCTGGAGCCAAGCTCAGCGCCACGGTGAGGAAGCCTGCCGCGCTCAACAGGTGAGGCGCGTTACGCCAGTCGACCAAACGGGCCCAAGGTAGCGAAAAGACCGCACCCATGCTCACTTTGATCGATCGACGGTACAGCGGATCGGCCGCTCGCGGCGACAGCAAAGCACCGTCCCACCCCAGGCCAGCAGCGTTCCTCAGGATCGCTCCCACATTGGTGTGATCAACAATGTCTTCCAGTACGACGAGCCGCTGCTGTGCCAGGAGTTCCTCGACGCTGTGCCGCTGCTCGCGGTGCAGGGAAGCCAATGCGCCGCGATGCACGTGGAAACCCGTGACCTGCTCTGCCAGATCCTCAGTGACGATGTAGACGGGCGCGGCAGGCCAGCGGGTGAGCACGTCGTGCAATCCCTCCAGCCAGCGCTCGGCCAGTAGGAAGGACCGGGGCCGGTAGCCGGCGTCTACGGCGCGACGGATCACCTTTGCCCCCTCGGCAATGAAGAGGCCTTGGTCGGACTCCAGATGGCTGCGGAGCGCGGCGTCCCGGAGGCTGACATAGTCGGCTAGCCGAGGGTCTGAAGCGTCACTGATGGTGAGCCTCATATGATCTTCCTCTCATGCACATCGTCGGAACTCTGGATTGGCAGCCAGCGCTTGACCATTCAGAACTCTTGGCGCCGCCCGTCAGGGACGCAATTTCAAGCCTCGGACTGGAGTGTCTCGTGGCGTCCATCGACCCCAGCCAAGCGGACACGGCCGCGTTCTGTGCGGCGTACGACGTGCCGCCGGAGGTCTCGGCCAACTGTGTGGTGGTGGCCGGCCGGCGTGCCGACGCGTCGGTGATGGCAGCGTGTCTGGTGCGGGCCACCGATAGAGCCGATGTCAATCGGGTGATCCGAAAGCGGCTCGACGTTCGCAAGATCTCCTTTGCCGGGATGGACGACGCGGTGCGAGGAACGGGCATGGAGTACGGCGGCATCACTCCCATCGGCCTGCCAGCCAGTTGGCCGATCCTGATTGATGAAGCGGTCGCCCGGCTCGACATGATCGTCGTCGGCAGCGGGATCCGCGGGAGCAAGATCGCCATGGCCGGGCGGACCGCAGCAAACCTGCCGCACGCCGAGGTCTTGGCATTGGCGCTCAACTCACCAGGCTGATGATCGCCGCGATACCGACAGCCACGATGATCACCCGGTAGATCGTCGCTGGCAGCCTGCGGCCGACCCTGCCACCAACCTGGGCGCCGAGCACCGATCCGACGGCGATCGCGATCGCTGCCGGCCAATTCACATGGCTGACGAGGATGAACACCACGCTTGCGATCGCATTGGCAATCGTAGCCAACACGTTCTTGATCGCATTGATCTTGAGCAAGGGCTCGGCCAGCCCGATGCCCAAGATCGCGATCAACAACACTCCCTGGGCAGCCCCGAAGTATCCGCCATAGACGCCGACGAGCCCGACGGCTAGCCACAACACAATAGGGCCATGCACCGACCCACTGTCGGGGCCAAGCCGTGCGCGCCGGATTGCAAGTCTTTTCGAGATGAGGGGTTGCAGTATGACGAGCACGCAGCCAATGCCGATCAGGACGGGCACGATGGTGTCAAAGGCCGCAGAGGGCAGCCACAGCAGCAGCAGCGCACCGGCGATGCCGCCCAGCAGGGATGCCGTTCCCAGCCAGAGCACGCGCCGGCGCTCACCAGTGAGCTCACGGCCGGTAGCCCAAGCGCCCGAGAGCGAGCCGGGCGCCAGTCCAACGGTGTTGGAGATGTTGGCGGTCACTGGTGGCACGCCGAGGGCCAGCAGCGTTGGAAATGTGATCAAGGTCCCCGACCCGACAACAGTGTTGATCAGCCCCGCGGCCGCTCCGGCGCCGAGCAGCGCCACAAGGTCCAACCAGTTCACTGCCTGAGGTTCGGCTGGCTTTCCTGCTCAAATTGGCCGTTCGGGGTAGCCGAGGCGGGGGGCTCATCATCCTCGCGCGCTCCGAGTGCCGCGGGCAACTCAGGACGTACCGGACGCTCTAGCTCGTGGGCCTCTTGGATAGCCTCCTCGACCGTACGCCGCAACGCTTCTTCCTCTTCGGCGTGCTGCTTTTCAACCTCTTTCTGCACGTCGATCTTAGGCGGTGGGCTGAACTCGCCCTGAGCGGCGGTTGGAATTTCGGATGAGACGGCCTTGCCGACCACGCTGCCGAGACCTTTCAATGCGTCGTTCAGTTCGCTGGGCACGACCCACACCTTGTTGGCGTCGCCGCGAGCGATCGCCGGCAGCATCTGCATGTACTGGTAAGCGAGCAGCGCCTGGTCAGGCTGACCTGCATGAATGGCGCCGAAGACGGTGGTGATCGCCTGGGCCTCGCCCTCGGCGCGGAGCATCTTCGCTTGCCGGTCGGCCTGGGCTCGGAGCACGGCCGCCTCGCGGTCGCCCTGTGCCCGCAGGATCGCGGACTCCTTCTCACCGCCCGCGGACAGAATCTGCGACTGCCTTTGACCTTCGGCGGTCAGGATTGCTGCCCGCTTGTCCCGCTCTGCCCGAGCACCCTTTTCCATTGCGTCCCGGATCGTGGCAGGCGGGTCGATCGCACGCAGCTCGACGCGGTTGACCTTGATCCCCCACTTACCCGTCGCCTCGTCGAGGACCAGGCGCAGCTGCTGGTTGATCTCCTCGCGGCTGGTCAGAGCCTCCTCGAGATCAAGCCCACCGATGATGTTGCGCAAGGTGGTCATGGTCAGCTGCTCGATCGCCTTGATGTAATCCTGGGCCTCGTACGCCGCACGGACCGGATCGATGATCTGGAAGTAGATGACCGAGTCGATGTTGACCATCAAGTTGTCCTCGGTGATCACACCCTGGGGCGGGAACGGAACCACGTTCTCCCGCATGTCCATGTTGTAACGGACTTTGTCAAACAGCGGCACTACTAGATGGGGCCCCGGGTCCAACGTGCGCTTGAACTTACCGAGCCGCTCGACCACGCCGACTCGCTGTTGGCGAATCACCCGGACCGCGTTGGCTATGAAGAAGATCACCGCCAGCGCGACGGCCAAGACGACGATCAAGGATGCGAGCTCCACGATCTTCCTTCTCTCTAGGGGAGTTGCCCGTGCTTCGGGTAGACGACAGCAATGACTCCGTCGATCTCATAGACCTCGATCTCGGTGCCTTGCTCGATCACCACGTCCGAGGAATAGGGTCGTGCCGTCCAGCTCTGGCCATCCACCTTGATCTCGCCGCCCGACCTGTCGATCTGCGACATCGCCACCCCGCTGCTGCCGACCATCTTTGCCGCCGATGATCGATAGCCGGGCATGTTGCGCACCTTGGCGAGCAAGGTTGGCCTCAACAGCAACAGCATGCTGATGCTGACGGCGGTCGCGGTCAGGATCTGCAGCCACCAAAGCGAAGGCGCCAGGATCGCAACTACGGCACCGGCGAGCGCACCCACGGCAAGCATGATCAGAACCAGATCGAGCGACATGATCTCGGCGATGCCAAGGAGGAACGCGAGACTCAGCCAGATCGCCCAGGAGTTCTCACCCAGCCAGTCGGTCAAGTTCACCTCCATCGTCGTCTCCAGACGCAGTCATTTCTGTGCCTCAATGGTGCCAGTCGGGCTAAACAGCCCGCGCGGTCCATCGGCCGTCGGCCTCAGCCAGACTCAGCTCGACATCGAAGGTCTTGGTGAGGTTGTCGGCTGTCAAGGTCTCGTGGAGCGGACCATCGGCCACGATGCTCCCGCCCTTGAGCAGCAGGACGTGGGTGATGCCGGCTGGAATCTCCTCGACGTGATGGGTGACCAGCACCGTGGCGGGTGCGTATTGATCTTGTGCTAGCTCGCCAAGCGTGTTGACCAGCGTCTCGCGGCCAGCCAGGTCCAGGCCTGCGGCGGGCTCGTCGAGGAGCAACAACTCGGGATCGGTCATCAGTGCACGAGCGATCTGTACCCGCTTGCGTTCGCCCTCGCTGAGGGTGCCGAACGTACGATCGGCTAGGCGGTCTATACGTAGCTGGGCGAGTAGCTCGTCGGCTCGTTCGTGATCCAGCTCGTCGTACTCCTCCCGCCAGCGACCGAGCACGGCGTACGAGGCGGAGACGACGACGTCATGAACTCGCTCCCCGCGCGGGATGCGCTCTGCCAACGCAGCAGACGTCAGGCCGATGCGGGGCCGGAGCTCGAACACATCGACGGTGCCGAGCACCTCACCCAGCAGCCCGGCCACTCCACTCGAGGGATGGATCTGCGCCGAGATCACCTGCAGCAACGTCGTTTTGCCAGCGCCGTTCGGACCGATCACGACCCATCGGTCGGACTCGTCTACCTCCCAATTGATGTCGTTGATCAAGGTGGAACCGTTCCGAACGATGCTCACGCCAGCCAGATCCACGACAGCTGCCATGGGTTCAACCTACAGTTCGACGGGGGCCAGCGGAGCCAGCCTTGACACACGTACCGTGGGGCGATGGATTCGCTGCCCTCGGTGCGCATGACTGCGAACCTGAACTCGATGATCAGACGCCAACAGCCCATTGAGCAGGCCGAGCGAGCGATTGTGGGTCGCGACGTCACCCACCATGTGGTTGATCCGGACGGTGCACTGGGCCTCGATCCGCTCCAGGCGTCAGCACTCGATGCCGGCCTGGAAGCGTTGCTCGCCGTGGAGGCACAGGGATGGTTCCTCGCACTCCCAGTGCCGGGATCCCTTGCCCCGCTCCGTGGTCCAGCCCCCTTCAACCTCGCGGCGCTGGACCATGGCGAAGCCGTGGTGGCGAGCACGGCTGGCGTCGGGCTGGTGCCGATAAGGGTCGGCCAGGCCATCCAATGGCGAATCTTCGCCGCAGAGCGACCGCTCGCGCCGAGCAGCCCACATGAGGCCGAACGGGCCTTGAACGAGGTGGTCATTGAGGCGGCCGCCACGCTGTCGCGGCTCGAGGTCGCCGCGGGCGCTCGCCCCGCGCTCGCGACTGGCGTAATGCTCGCGCCTGGCTATAGCACGCGCCAGCAGGCGACAGTCGAGCGAGCAGCCCGGCTGCTCGCGGCTTGCGACGCCGCTTTGCTCGACGACGGAGCAAGCATCTCCTCCTTCGAGGCCGAGCGTCGCGCCGCAGAGCTGCGCCGGGTTCGAGCGAAGGCGGGCGAGGCGCTCGGTTCGGCCGTGAGCTGGCTGCCCTGAGCAGATCGAGCAATCTGACACCACTACGCTGCCCACATGTCTCTGCTCCCCGATCTCAGTGGATCGTTCTCGACACCGGCGGCCGACAACCCGACCGGCGCGATGATGGAGGCGGCGTACGCGCACCACGGCATTGACGCCCGATACGTGAACTGCGACGTGGCCGCCGAGAGCCTCGCGGATGCGGTGCGGGGTGCGAGGGCCATGGGCTGGATCGGCTTCAATTGCTCGCTACCGCACAAGGTGGCAGTCGTCGAACTGCTTGATGAGCTCGCCGAGTCGGCCCAGCTCATCGGCGCGGTGAACTGCGCGGTACGTCACCACGGCGGATGGATTGGGGAGAACACCGACGGCCAAGGCTTTCTGGCTTCGTTGCGCACCGTTGTCGAGCCGGCCGGCCAGCGGGTCCTCGTTCTCGGCGCAGGAGGAGCGGCGCGCGCGATAGCAGTCGAGCTCGCGCTCGCCGACGCATCTGAGATTTGGGTCGCGAACCGCAATTTCGCCAAGGCAGCCGAGATTGCGGCCCTGGTGGACACGCAGATGTCCGGCGCCTGTACGGCGGTCGAGTGGCGGGAGGAGCTGACGGTACCGGAGTCCGCCACCGTTGTTGTGAATGCGACGTCGCTGGGGCTTCCAGGTTCAGCAGATGTGCCGCTCGCATTCGACTCCATTCCAGCGAACCTGGTGGTGTGCGATGTCATCCCGAATCCGCCCGACACCACGTTCCTGCAGCGGGCGCGTATGGCAGGCGCGAAAACCCTCGACGGTCGGGGAATGCTGCTCAACCAAGCGGCGATCAATGTCGAGCTCTGGACCGGGATCAATCCGGATCGGGACGTGATGGGTAGGGCGCTTGATCAGGCGATTGTCGGCTGGGTCCACCCATAACGCGATGTCGGGAACTTTGTTCGCGATCGGCGGCGCCGAAGCCAGGGTGCGACGGCCGCGAGTATTGGAGGCTTTCGTCGCCGCGGCTGGCGGTTCACGGGCGCAGATTGCGGTCGTTTCCTCGGCCTCATCGCTCGGTGTTGAGGTGGTCGAGGTCTACAGGGGTGTCTTCTTGTCGCTTGGCGTCCGCCAAGTCATTTCGCTGCGTCCGGAGAGTCGTGCGGAGGCGCACGATCCGGATCTGGTTGAGCCGCTCGGCAACGTCAGCGCCATCTTCCTGACTGGCGGCAACCAGCTCAAGCTCAGCTCCTTCATCACCGGGACCCCTTTCGGCGATGCGATCCGAGAGGCGTATCAGCGCGGCACGGTGGTGGGGGGAACGTCGGCGGGTGCCAGCGTGCTAGCTGAGCACATGATCGCGTTCGGTGCCGGCGGCGCCACACCCAAGCAGCGAATGAGTCAGCTGTCCGCCGGGCTCGGCTTGCTCCGCGGCGTGGTGATCGACCAGCACTTCGAACAGCGCAACCGCTACGGACGGCTCCTCTCCTTGGTCGCTCAGTCACCCTCGCTACTGGGCCTGGGTGTCGACGAGGACACGGCTGCCGTCATTCACGACGAAAGCCGGCTCGAAGTCATCGGCCGGGGCGCGGTCACGGTGGTCGATGGCCAAAGCCTCGTCTCCAACGCCTTTGTAGCCAAACGCACAACTCCGCTGCTGGTCTCTGGGGTGGTCCTTCACGTGTTGCCTGCGGGAAGCCAATTCGACCTCAGCAGCCGCACCTTGCTTGCCCATCAAACCGCAGACCCGGACCCCGAGGTGCTGCAGGCGCGTGCGGCTGAGGCCGAGTTGAGTCATGTCGGCCGTGACGTCGCCGCCGAGGGACTCTCACCCGCCAACAAGCGGCGACTTCGCCGTCACCAGGGCGGCTAAGCCAGTCGCGCCCTGAGCTGCTCGAAGGCCCTCGACAGGCTCAGGCCGCCTTCCATCTGCGGATTAGCAGCGGACAGCTTCGGTCATGCTTTCGTCCTCGCGCTCACCGACGAGCCTCGGATGACCGCTCGGGCTCTGCGTGCCGAGAAGTGGCAGGATCGCAGCAAACCGATCCTGTTGTACTGCCTCTGCTCGTGCGGCCCGTGGCCCAGCCGACACTCAGAGGGATTTGTGAGGAGCATTCGTGACCGAGAGCGTTGCGCCGATCCCAGCCCCTGATCTCAAGATCATCTCTAGCAGGGTCTTCCGCGGTCCGAACATCTGGCACTACGAACCCGCCATCCAGCTGGTTGTCGATCTCGGGGTGCTCGAAGACTTTCCGAGCAACAAGCTGCCTGGCTTCGCCGACGCTTTGCTGGAGCGGCTGCCGGGCCTGATGAACCACACCTGTAGTCGCGGCCGGCGAGGCGGCTTCGCGGAGCGGCTCCACGAGGGCACCTGGGTTGGCCACGTAGCCGAGCACGTGGCGCTGCAGCTGCAGCAGGCCGTCGGCCACGACATGCGCCGCGGCAAGACCCGGCAGGTCAAGGGCGAGCGCGGACGCTACAACGTGATCTACGCCTACTACGACGAGTCGGTCGGACTTGCCGCTGGTGAGCTCGCGGTCCGGCTGGTCAACCACCTGATCGTCCCCGACACGGATTTCGACTTCGACGAAGCCCTCGAGGATTTCATCGTGCGCGGCGAGCGGACCGCATTCGGGCCTTCTACCCAGGCGATCGTGGAGGAGGCGGTCAGCCGCGACATTCCCTATTTGCGGCTCAACACCGCATCACTGGTCCAGCTCGGCCAAGGGGTCCATCAGAAACGGATCCGGGCCACCATGACTTCTCAAACGTCGTCGGTAGCAGTCGACGTCGCCAGCAACAAGGAGCTCACCCTGGCGCTGCTGTCGGCTGCCGGGCTGCCAGTTCCTCGATCCCAATCGGTCCGCACCCTCGATGACGCGGTCCGGCTGGCCAACCGCATCGGCTACCCCGTGGTCCTCAAGCCGCTCGACGGTAACCATGGCCGAGGCGTCATGCTCGATCTGCGCAGTGACACAGACGTACGCCGCGCGTTCGACATCGCCAAGTCGGAGTCACGGGGCGGCTCAGTGATCGTCGAGACCTTCGTGACGGGGCGCGACTACCGATGCTTGGTGATCGACGGCAAGATCGCCGCCATCGCCGAGCGAGTGCCAGCCCACGTCATCGGTGACGGCGCATTGACGATTGATCAGCTGGTAGCAAAGACCAATGCCGATCCCCGCCGTGGGGTGGGCCACGAAAAGGTGTTGACCAGGATCAAGATCGACAAGGCCGCCATCGATCTGGTGGCAACCCAGGGGTTTGGCATGGACGAGGTGCCGCCTGAAGGCAAGATGATCAAGCTGACACTGACCGGGAACATGTCCACCGGAGGCATCTCGATCGACCGCACCTTCGAAGCGCACCCGGAGAACATCGAGATAGCCGAAGAGGCGGC
The DNA here is from genome assembly GCA_035489975.1 of Propionibacteriaceae bacterium. GTDB lineage: Bacteria > Actinomycetota > Actinomycetes > Propionibacteriales > Propionibacteriaceae > Microlunatus. The sequence goes on from DATHIJ010000551.1 coordinate 21,112, forward strand.
GCGTGTGGTTGGGCTGGACATCGCTGGCATCGACTTCATTGCGCCAGATATCACCCAGCCGGTACGCGAGACAGGCGGCGGGATCTGTGAGGTGAATGCCGCCCCGGGTTTTCGGATGCACACTCACCCGACGATCGGTGACCCGCAGTACGTGGCGAAGCCGGTGGTCGACATGCTGTTTCCACCCGCTACCCCGAGCCGGATTCCGATCATCGCTGTCACCGGCACCAATGGCAAGACCACGACGTCGCGGATGATCGCGCACATCTTCAAGGGCATAGGCAAGAAGGTCGGCATGACCTCGACCGATGGTGTGGTCGTTGATGAGCGGTTGCTCATCCGGTCGGACGCGTCGGGACCGAGGTCGGCGAGGATGGTCCTGCAGAATCCGCGCGTCGACTTTGCAGTTTTTGAGGTAGCACGTGGCGGCATCCTGCGTGAAGGCCTGGGTTATGAGCGCAATGACGTTGGGGTCGTGCTCAATGTGCAGCCCGACCATCTGGGGCTGCGAGGAGTCGACACGCTCGAGCAGCTAGCCGATGTCAAGGCAGTCATCGTGGAGGCGGTGCCGCGAAACGGCTTCGCCGTGCTGAACGCCGACGACGCGTTGGTACGCGCCATGCGCCGACGCTGCGCCGGCCGGATCGTGTGGTTCACCATGGCCGAGCCGGGCGGCGAAATCCGCGATTCGGTTGATGATCATTGTCGCCGCGGTGGCCGAGCGGTGGTGCTGGAGCACAGCGATCTTGGCGACATGATCATGATCAAGGAGGGTCGCCGCTCCATGCAGCTGGCCTGGACCCATCTGTTGCCGGCGACCTTCAGTGGCCGCGCCACCATGAATGTCCAAAACGCCATGGCGGCGGCTGCAGCTGCGTTTGCAGCAGGAGCCTCGCTGCATGACATTCGTCAGGGCCTGCGCTCCTTCTCGACCAACTACTACCTTGCACCAGGCCGGCTCAACGAAGTCGACGTGGAGGGCCGAACCGTCATCGTCGACTATTGCCACAACGTCCCGGGAATGATCATGCTCGGCGATTTCGTGGACAAGACAGGGGTCGCTCTGGAAACCACTAACGATCTTGGACGGATCTCCCGGATAGGTGTCATCGCCACTGCCGGCGATCGCCGGAACGAGGACATGCACGAGCTTGGTGCTGAGGCGGCTCGGCATTTCGATGTGCTGATCGTGCGCGAGGACCGCAATCTCCGCGCCCGGGCACCCGGGGAGGTCGCCGACATCGTGGCGGCCGGAGCGCGTCAGGCGATGGCCGAAGGTGCGCGCTGCAAGCAGGTCGAGATCGTGCTCGAGGAGCTGACAAGCGTGCAGCATGCAATGTCGCGGTCCAACCCCGGCGACCTGGTGGTGATTTGCGTTGAGCAGCACGCCGCGATCATGGCGTATCTAGAGTCCTACGGTCACCACGCGCAGCCGGGGGCCAGACCTTCAGACGACAGCGAATTCGACAATGCCGTGCCGGACCCGGACTTCGTGCCGGATGCAACGTACGACGAACCGGATCGGGAGCGCGATCCGCGACCAGCTCTCTAAAGACCAACTTTTGCACGCAGCGCATGGGGATTGTCTCGCGAGGCGCCGTGATCAATGAGCCACCGATCCAACAGCTCGCGGTCTTGGTGAGTCATGATCGCGACGACGTCGCCGTCGCGCGCCTGGCCGACCAGCGACACGAGACAACCCAGTTCGCTGTCATGCTCACCGGCGATCTCCATCCCGGCGTGGGCAGCTCCCTCCTTGATCAGCTTGCCAAGCTCATCCATGCTGCGTCCCCGCAAGTACCTCGCCTTGTGGGTGATCTCGACAAGATCCGCGCCTAGGCCGGCGATCTCGCCGAGCCGGACGAAAACATCATCGCTGCGATCACCGGCCGTACCCACACCAAGCAAGAGGCGGCCGTAGCGTGGTCGAAGGCCGTTCATGATCTCCAATAGCGCCTCCAATCCCGCCTCGTTGTGGGCTAGATCGATCACAACGCTGATCACACCGCTGGGTACTGAGAAGGTCCAAATGTTCATCCGGCCGGGGTTGTCCTGGCTCGGATCGAAAGATCGAAGGCCGTCGGATACTTGCGCGACTGAGAATCCCAACGCCAGGGTCGCCGATGTGACCGCCAGAACGTTCTCGACATTGACCCTGCTCAGCCCGGCCAAGGCCATCGGCACGTCAATCACATCGACGACCGGAAGTGGGTCTGAACCTGCCCTCAGCACGCTCACCCAGCCGCCGAGCAGCGTCGTCACTCGGCCACCTTCGGAAACAACGCTGCGACCCGAGGGCGAGTCGGGATCGCGGGTGAACACCCATATCTGAGCCTTGACTCCGAGCCGCATCCCGAACGTCCGCGGGTCGTCGGCGTTGAGCACACACCAGCCATCCGGCTTGGTGATCTTGGTTATAACTGCCTTGACCTCAGCGAGCTGGTCAAGAGTGTCGATCCCGTCGAGGCCCAGGTGATCGGCACTGATGTTGGTCACTACCGAGACGTCGTTGTACGCGAGTCCAACGCCACGACGCAAGATCCCACCACGCGCGGTCTCCGTGACCGCCAATTCCACACCTGGATGTCGCAGGACCCGACCGGCGCCTCCCGGCCCTGAGAAATCGCCGGCCTCTATCAGCTCACCGTTGATGTACACACCGTCTGTGCTCGACCAGCCCACAGACCAGCCAGCCCGGCGCGCAACGTGTCCGATCATCCGCGCTGTGGTGGTCTTGCCGTTGGTACCCGTGATCGCGACGACGGGAATTTGGGGCTGGATCAGCCGCGGAGCGGAGCCGAGGGGAGCCACAGCGAGCGCCGAGCCCGCGGTATTGATCATCTCCGCCACCACTTCGGGTCCGGCAGCAACACTGTCCAGCACTTGCGCCAGCCCGTACGCCAACGCCTCGGCCCGGCCCGAGTTGCGCCAGGGGTAGGCCACGACCAGTTCGCTGACCGCCTGCCCAGTCCGGGTACGCACCGCCAGCCTGGTCACGCCTCCGGCGTGGGCCAGCCGGCGGACGACCTGGGTGACCAGCCGTATCGCGAACCGCTGCCGGAATGCTGAGCCTGCAATTCCCGGACGGGCCTTGCCCAGGCCGAATTCGGCGCCGAGATCACGGGCGTCCGCATCCGGCAGCCCGAGCAGTTCGGTCAGATCGAGCGTCACTCTCGCCGCTGGA